>VFKT01000300.1 GCA_009885395.1 Deltaproteobacteria bacterium
CGCTCGACCTGGGCCAGGAGGATCTGCGCGAGCGCGATCGCCTGGTGTTCGAGTGGGCGAGGGATAATGGATTGCCTTTGGCCTGGGTGCTGGCCGGGGGCTATACCGCCGACACGTCGAAAGTGGTGGCGGTGCACGTCGGCACCTTCGAAGCCGCGCTGGACGTGCACGGCACGAGCTAGTGGTACTGGCGCGACCGGCCGTTGCGCAGCGCCCCGGGTGTCGCGCGGATCGTCCTCTGCGAAGTTGCGCAAGAATACGCACTACAGGGCGTGGAGATCGTCCCTTGGCGTGCGTTCTTCGGTGGCAATGTCGCTTCGCTGGTCGACCAGCGGTTTAGCAACGAAGTCACGCACCTCTGCCAGGCCCGCCCATGAGGCGGCAGTTGCGTCCCCAGATCACTCGGCGGCGACGTGAAGCTGGTCGTTCATGACTTCCCTCCATTCGACGAGACCTCCTCCGAGGCATTGCCATGCGGCCGCGCGAACCGGATTCCCGGGCCTGCCCTCATTGCGCCGACGGTGTCCCCTCGGCCGTTGGCGTCAAATGCTTGAGCACGTCGGCGCGCCTGCCCTTGGTCTGCAGCAGCTCTGCGACAAGGGCTGTCCAGCCGGTCTGGTGGCTGGCGCCGAGGCCCTTCCCGGTGTCGCCATGAAAATACTCGTGAAAGAGCAGCAGAATCGGCTCAAATACTGATTTTGGGGCCGGTCCGCCAAGCGAGGGCACCATACCGTCTGGCCCCGGCCGGAAAAGTGCGATCAATCGAGCGGCGATATCGTCGGCAATCTCGTCGAACGAGAGAAAACGGCCAGATCCCGTCGGGCTTTCAATCCGGAAATCATTTCCATAATAGACCTGGAAGCGTCTAAGGGTTCCGACCAGCAGAAAGTTGATCGGCATCCAGACCGGACCGCGCCAATTCGAATTACCGCCATAGAGGCCACTGCGCGACTCGCCAGGCTCGTAGTTGATCGACCAATGCTGACCGTCGAGATCAAGCCCCCAGGGATGATCGCGGTGGTGGCGCGACAAGGACCGGATGCCGTAGGGCGAGAGAAAGCCAGCCTCATCGAGGGCCCGGCGCAGCACGCACTTCATGCGATGCCCGCGCACCAGAGCCAGCAACTGGCGCTCGCCGACTCCTGGAACCTTCCAGCGCGAGACCAGGGAAGCCAGTTCTGGCCGGTTTTCGAGCACCCACTCCAGCCGCTCGCGAAAGGCCGGAACCCCGGCCAGCATTCCGGCCTTGATCGTCAAGGTGGCGAAAAGCGGAATCAGGGTAACGATCGATTGCACGCGTAGCGGCATCGCCTGTCCATCTGGCAGCCGCAATACGTCGTAAAAAAGTTCGTCTTCTTCGTTCCAAAGCGCGATTCCCGATTCACCATGCCGTGCCATCGCTTCGGCGATCGCGAGAAAATGCTCGAAGAACTTGGTCGCGATATCCTCGAACGAGCGATCCCGGCTCGCGATCTCCAGCGCCAGCAGCAGCATCGAAAGACTGAAGAAGCCCATCCAACTGGTGGCATCGCTCTGCTCGAGACGGCCGCCGCTGGGAAGGCCCTGACTGCGATCGAAGACCGCGACATTGTCGAGCCCGAGGAAGCCACCTTCAAAAACGTTATTGCCCTCGGAGTCCTTGCGGTTCACCCACCACGTGAAATGGATCAGCATCTTGTGGAAGATGCGCCGCAGAAACTCGACATCTTCCTCGCCGCAAACCTCACGTTCGATCTCGAAGACGCGCAGCGCCGCCCATGCCAGTACCGGCGGATTGGCGTCGTCAAACGACCACTCGTAGGCGGGCAACGCTCCGTTGGGGTGCATGTACCACTCGCGACAGAGCAGCAGGAGTTGACTCTTGGCAAGGTCGGGGTCGAGCCGGGCAAGGGCAACGCAATGGAAGGCCAGGTCCCAGGTGGCAAACCAGGGGTATTCCCAGCAGTCGGGCATCGAGATGACGTCACGCGCATCGAAGTGCCTCCAGCCATGATTTCGCTGATGGCGGCGTCCGTCGGAGGGCGGCGGCTGAGCAGAATCACCGTCGAGCCAGGTCCGCACATCGTAATGATAGAATTGCTTCGACCAGAGCAGTCCGGACCAGGACTGGCGCTGGATCCGCCGCTCGTCAGGCACCAGCGCCGCGGGGTGGATGGCGGCGTAGAAGGCATCGGCTTCGGCTTCGCGACTCTGACAGAGGGCATCAAAACTGGCCGCTGTCAGCGGTTCGGGTGCAGCACCCGAGAAGGTCAGCCGGACGCGCAAGGTCGCGCCCCCTCCGGGCGGAATCAGAAGCTCGTAATGGAGCGCCGCCTTGCTGCCCTCGAGATTCGGATTGACCGCATCGGCTTCGCCCTCGACCAGATGGCGATGAAAGGCATCCTTGGTGAAGCGGCTCCGCGACGCCGTGCCAAAGAGCCGCTCGTTGTTGGTTTCGTTGTCGGTAAACAACATCCGGGCATCGACGGTGGCGTAGACAGCCCCGTCAGCGCCCGTGATTTCGGCCGGCAAGCTCGCGACAAATCCTTTTCCAAGGCCGGGAGCGGTGAGCGCCAGCCCGGCCGGATGACCGGCTGCGGCAAAGACCAGCGGCCGCTCGACCTCGCAGCCCGCTGGCGCTTCGGCTGCAGCCGCCCAGGCCCAGGTGTTGCGGAACCAGAGGCTCGGCAGAACGTGCAGCGGTGCCGCGACGGGACCGGCGTTGTGTACGCGCACGCGCAGCAGCAGATCGGTCGGCGAGACCTTGGCCCAGGCCGTCTCGATATCGAAAAAACGATTGCCCTCGAAAATTCCGGTGTCGTCAAGCTCCAGCTCCGGGTCGTTCCGGCTCCGCGTGCGACCGCCCTCGACCAGCTCGGCATAGGGATAGGCCCGCTGCGGGTAGCGGTAAAGCATCCGCATCCAGGCGTGCGACGGCAGACCGTCGAGGTACCAATAATTTTCCTTGACGTCCTCGCCGTGATTGCCCTCCGGACCAGAGAGGCCAAACAGCCGTTCCTTCAGGATCGGATCAGCGCCGTTCCAGAGCGCCAGCGCCATACAGACGATCTGCTGGTCGTCGCAGAAGCCCGCCAGTCCGTCCTCGTTCCAACGGTAGGCCCGCGAGCGGGCATGGTCGTGCGGGAAGGAGCCCCAGGCATCGCCGTTGTCGCTGTAATCTTCGCGAACCGTGCCCCAGGCCCGCTCCGAGAGATAGGGGCCAAAGCGCCGCCAATCCGCCAGATTCGCACCCAGTCTCTGCCGCTCAGCGTCCATCCCGGCGGGCTACCACGACGGCTCTGCGGGGAACAAACGGCGGCAGCCGAGGTTCGCCGGCCCGGGCGTTGCATCGACGGCATTGAGCGTCCATAAGCCCTGAATGCTCCCGACCGCCCAAGCCCTCGCCTGCAGCCGGCCCGCGGGGACGTGCGCGTGAAATCGGCCCGGCGACTGCTCAAGGCCCATACCGGTCTCGTCCTGCTTTTCCTCTACCTGCCGATCCTGGTCCTCGTCGTCTACTCGTTCAACGCCGCCAAGCTCAACGTCATCTGGAAGGGCTTCACGCTCGAATGGTACGTGCGAATCTGGAGCGACACCGGCCTCACCCGGTCGCTGCAGAACAGCCTGATCGTGGCGTTGCTGACCACCGGCATCTCGGTCGCGCTTGGCACTACCGGTGCTTGGCTGCTCTTCCGTTACCGCTACCCGGCCGAGCGCCTGCTGCAGACGCTGGTCTTCCTGCCGATGATCGTCCCGGAAGTGATCCTCGGCGTCAGCCTGCTGATCCTGTTCGTGGTGGTGCATCTCGAGCTGGGCTTCACCACGGTGATCATCTCGCACGTCACGTTTTGTTTTCCATTCGTCATGGCCGCCGTCCAAGCGCGCCTCGTCGGGATGGACCCGTCCCTTGAAGAAGCCGCACTCGATCTCGGCGCAACACCTTTGGTGGCCTTCCGAAAAGTGATCGTGCCCTATCTGATGCCGGCGATCGTCTCGGGAGCGCTGATGGCTTTCACCCTTTCCCTCGATGACGTCATCGTCACCTATTTCACAGCCAGCGCGTCCTCACGCACGCTGCCGCTGGAAATGTTCGGCCGCGTCAAGAAAGGCGTCGATCCCTCGCTCAATGCGATCTCGACAGTCTTCATCGCGGCAACCGTGCTGGCCGTCTTGACGGCGCAGATGTTCAACCGAAGCGGGGCCCGCATGGCCCACGCCACATTGGGAGAAGGAAAAGACTCATGAAGAAACCGCAGATGCGTCCCGTGTTCAGCCGCGTTCTCTTTGCCACGCTCTGTGCGCTGGCTCTCGTCCAACCGGTAACAGCCGGCGCCGCCGACGACGCGGCCGCGCCGAAGGAACTCAACCTCTTTGCCTGGTCGGAATACATCCCGACCTCGGTGATCGAAGGCTTCGAGAAGGAGTCGGGCATCAAGGTGAATTATGAGGAATATGGCTCGAACGAGGAGATGTTGATCAAGCTGGTTTCGGGCGCCTCGAAATACGACCTGATCCAGCCCTCGGAGTACACCATCGAAGCCCTCATCAAGGAGAATCAGCTTCTGCCGCTCGACAAATCCAGGCTTCCCAACATGAAGAATCTCGATGGCTGGTACGCAAAACAGGCCTACGATCCCGGCCTCAAGTATAGTGTTCCATATATGTCAGGCACGGTCGGCATCGTGGTCAACAAAGAGAAGGTGAAGGAGCCCGTCACTGGCTACGATGAGGTCTTCCAGGAAAAATACAAGGGCCGCATCGTGGTGCTGGACGATGCCGTGGAGATCGTCACCTGGGCGATGGCGACCCAGGGCAAGGGGCCAGCCGAGGTTTCCTCCGAAACCGTCGCGGCAACCCGCCCGGTGCTTGAGCGCTGGCTGCCGATGGTCAAAGTCTATGATTCCGACAGCCCCAAAACCGCTTTGCTGAACGGCGACGTCGATATCGGCATCGTCTGGTCGGGTGAGGGCGCGATTCTCGTCAAAGAGGATTCGGCGAAGTTCCAGTACATCCTGCCAAAAGAAGGGGCGCATATGTTCATCGACAGCTTTGCGATCCCAAAGAACGCCCCCAACCCGGCAGCCGCGCTCGCCTTTATCAACTACATTCTGCAGCCCGCGGTCAGCAAGGAAATCTCGAAGGAGTTCCCCTACACCAACCCCAACCTCGAGGCGCGCAAGCTGTTGACCGAACAGGAGCAGGGCAACGAGGCGAGCTACCCCAAGGGCTCACCCAAGCTGGAGATCTTCCGCGACATGGGTCCGACCGCAGTCGAGATCGACGAACTCTTCACTGATGTGAAGGCCAAAAGCGCAAGCTGAAACGGCGAAGAGGCCGGGCCGGATAGAGCGCCTGCTGCGCCCGACCCGGTCCGGCTTCCTCAGTTTATAACGGAATTCACCAACCATGGATCAACCTGCCAGCAAATCAGAAGCGGCGGACAGCAGTCGCCGCTCGCCAGGCCTGATCGGCTGCCTGCTGCTGGCCCCGCTCTTGATCTGGGTGGTTGCGTTCGTCGTCGCGCCGGCCCTCATCATGCTGGTTTACAGCTTCGGCGAGCGAGAGGTGCTCGGCGGTGTCCGGCTCGCTTTCTCATTGCGCAGTTGGTCGCGCGTCGGCGATCCGATCTACCTCTCCATCCTTTGGAAGTCGGTCGAGTATGCCGGGCTGACCACCCTGATCTGCGTGCTGGTGGGCTATCCCGTCGCGTTTGTCGTCGGCCGCGCCGACGAACGTCGGCGACCGATGCTTCTCACCCTGGTGATGATCCCTTTCTGGACGAGCTTCCTGATCCGGACCTACGCCTGGGTGACCATCCTCAAATCCAGGGGGCTGCTCAATTCAGTGCTGATGCAGCTCGATTGGATCGGCGAGCCGATCGAAATGATGTACACGCCCTTTGCCGTGATCATCGGCCTGGTCTATACCTTTTTGCCTTTCATGATCTTGCCGATCTACGGCAGCGTCGAGAAGCTCGACCCCTCCTTGATCGAAGCGGCACTCGATCTCGGTGCCGGCCCGTGGCGGACGTTTCGCCGGGTGATCCTGCCTCTGACGATGCCCGGCGTCTCGGCCGGCATTCTGCTCTGCTTCGTGCCGGCACTCGGCCTCTACGCCGTCAATGATATTCTGGGCGGCGGCCGGGTCGATATGATCGGCAACGTGATCGAGAACCAGTTCAAGGGCACGGCCCGCAACTGGCCCTTCGGTGCCGCGCTGGGCACGGCTCTGCTCGCCGCGTTTGCCCTCGCCTTCTGGCTCACCCGCCGACCCGACCGCGAAGCCCGCATCGGGATCTGACGCGAGACCCGGCAAGGCCGGGCGGCCCGCGGGGATCCTGCAAGTGCGAACCTCGCGCTGTGCTCTCAGGGCGTCACGATCGCGAAATCCCCCGCCGGTCGAGAGAGCAGGGAAAAGAACTTCACCAACGCCATGCGACTGCCCTCGACCTCGAACTGGTCGGAGAAGACCATCTCCTTGAGTCCGGCCTTCCCCACCGAGAGCTGAGCCAGCATCTCGCGGGTCAGCCGCACCGTCACGTCGGCATCGGGATCGGGCTCGCGCCGGTGAGCGTGCAGCACGCCATTATCGATCTCGAGTACCCACGATTCGCCAAGGTCGGTAAATATGAAATTCAGGACGAGATCTTCGTTTTCGGCAGCCGGACCGTCGAGACGGGCTGCCATGGCGTCAAAGAAGCGCGGCAGCGGCAAATGCCGGAGCAAGGCCAGGGCGGTTTCCGGATCAACCACGCTGGCCGTCACTCCATGGCGCAGTTCGTGGGCCGCCGACAGGTAGACGTCGCGCCAAGGTCCGGATTCGGCCTGATAGCCAAGTTGGTCATAGGTGCCCGCCAGCAGCTCCGTCGCCTCGGCGTTATCGGGCTCGGCGAAGACCAGATGGTCGAGCAGCATCGCCGCCCAGCGGTACTCGCCCGCGTCGAAAGCCTGGCCGGCCTGCGTGAGCACGGCCGTCGCCCCGCCCATCGCGGCGACGTACTTGGTCGCCGCCTGCTCGGGCGGCAGTGGGTCGAGGTGGGCTGGATTGCCATCGTACCAGCCAAAATAATACTGGTAGACCGCCTTCGCGTTATGGCGGGTGGTGCCGTAATAGCCCCGCACCGCAAAGGTTTGGTCGAGCGCTTCCGGCAGGCGCAGATGCTCGGCGATTTCCTGCGAAGTCGCCCCTTGATTGGCGAGCCGCAGCGTCTGGTCGTGGATGTAGCGATAAACGTCGCGCTGTTTCTCGAGGTAATCGCGTCCGCGCTCGCGGCCCCAAACCGGCCAGTTATGGCTCGCAAAGACAACCTCGGCGTCACCGAAGCGCTCGATCGCCTCGTCGATATAGCCACTCCAGAGCAGCGCATCGCGCACCTTCGCCCCGCGCAGGGTGTAGATGTTATGCATCGTATGATTGACTATTTCGGCACCACAATACGCCTTGAACCCGGGCAGGTAGAACGCGAGTTCGGCGGGCGCTTCAGAACCGGGCACGTACTGGAAAACGAACTCGACACCGTCGATCTCCATCTTCTGCGGCGTATGGTCGACGATCACGGTCGGCTCGACCAGCCCGATCCCACCGCGTGCCACCGCCTTGCCCAGGCCGGTATCGACGTGGCCGCGTGGCGAGTGCTCGAGCGGCACACCGAACATATAGGTGGCACGGCGGCCCATCGCGACGCCGGCCAGTACGTTTTCGCTGGTGGCCTCTTCGATGAAGCCTTTGGGGGCGATGATCGGAACCTCGGCTTGCGCCGTGCCTGCCTGTGGCAGCACGGCCTCGATCCCCCCAAAATGATCGAGATGGCTATGCGTCAGGATGACAGCCACCACCGGCACGTCGCCGAGGTGCTTGCGAGCAAGCGCCAGCGAAGCCTTCGCGGTCTCGTACGAGGTGAGCGGATCGACCACGATCCAGCCGGTCTTGCCGCGAATCAAGGTTATGTTTGAAATATCGTAGCCGCGCACCTGCCAGATGCCCGGCACCACTTCGAAGAGACCGTGGATCGAGTTGAGCTTGGCCTGTCGCCAAAGACTGGGATTGACACTGGCCGGAGCATCGCCCTCCTCGAAGGCGTAATCTCGGCTATCTGAGACCGTACGCCCATCGGCGCGCTTGATCACGACCTCGCCAGCGCCACCGATCAGGCCGCGGCGCGCGTCTTCGAAATCCTGTTCGTCGGCAAGCGGGAGCGACGCTGCCACGGCATTATTATGCAACGCCGTGGTCGTGGTCGGCGCCGTATGGCCCCGGGCATCCACTTCGCTTGACTCGCTTCGGCCAGCCGGCGCAGGCGCGCCCGCCGGCGTTTCAGGCAGCTCAGGCTTTCCGCTGCACCCGCCCTGCGCCAAGGTCAGAACCAGCAGCACCGAAGCTGTTCGTTTCCATCCGCCGTCCATCAAAGCCATCGCGCCTCCGGCCTTTTCCAGTCCGCTTGGGCGATGCCGCGACCGCCCTCGGAGACACCTCCAGATGCGCTGCGGAGGGTCGCTTTGCAAGGCGCCAGACCGACCCTCCTACATCTGGGAAGCAAGCCGCCCGGATATTCCTCCTGCTGTGACGAATCCGGTCGAACTCTTTTCTCTTTCCGGCGCCCGGGGCCTTCCTTCTGCGGCACGCGCGTTGCAAGATTTGATGCCCGTTAGGGAAAAAAGCTGCAACGTCCCCGGATCGGATGGATTTGGGCAGCGCGAAGGAGATCGAAGATGGCAGAAGATCCAAGAGACTGCGGGTGGTCGTGGCGGCGACTGATTTTTCGAGCACCGCCGAGAAGGCAGCCACGGTGGCGGCCGCAATCACCCGCCACCATGGGGCGCGACTCGCGCCTGGCGCACGCCATGCCGGCACCCGCGATCACCCTTGGCTTTCCCGAGTTCATCCCCTTCTCGGCGGAAATCTGGATAATGCTGCTTACCGGGCCGTGAAGAAACCGGCGCATATGTGCCGGGCTTCCGCCGCCGCGTCGTGCCTCCCGAAGGGGATCTGCTGGAAATCGACGAACGCTTTCAGGTCGATTTGTAGCCGCTTCCCGGTCGTTGGGCCTGAACGCAAAGCCGGCGGGGATTGAAATACGGGTGCGAAACCCGTTCCATCCGGCGCATGGCATATGAATGTTTTGAGGTCACCCACGACGGCGGAATAGCGCATCTGAAACTCTGCCGACCCGATCAACTCAACTCGATGAACCGCAAGTTCTGGTACGAACTGCCAGAAATCGTCCGCTCCATCGACCGGGAAGGCAAGGCGCGGGTCATCGTGATCTCCTCGACGGGCAAGCATTTCAGTGCCGGCATGGATCTCGGCGTCTTCGCCACCGGCATTGGTGGCGTTGGTAATGGCGGTGGCGGTGAGACTGCCGAAATCGGCCGGATGCGGGCCAACCTTCGCCTCGGCGTGCTCGAGATTCAGGAGACCTTCAACCTGCTGGAGCGCTCGCGAATCCCGGTGCTCACGGCGATCCAGGGCGGTTGCATCGGGGGTGCGGTCGACATGATTTCCGCCTGCGACTTGCGCTATGCGACCCGCGACGCCTTCTTCTGCATCCAGGAGATCAACATCGGCATGACGGCGGACGTCGGCACGCTGCAGCGGCTGCCAAAGATCATCCCCGAGGGCATCGTGCGCGAGCTCGCCTACACCGGTCGTCGCATGCCGGCGGATAGGGCACGCGAGGTTGGGCTGGTCAATGAAGTTTTCGCGGACCATGCCGCACTCCTCGACGGCGTGTTCACGATTGCCCGCGAGATCGCCGAGCGCTCGCCGCTTGCGGTCTGGGGCTCGAAAGAGATGATCAACTACTCGCGCGACCATACCGTGGCCGACAGCCTGAATTATATGGCGACTTGGCAGACTGGCATGTTCCAGCCGGCCGATATGGCGGAGAGCTTCAAGGCGCGACAGGAGAAGCGGACGCCCCAGTACCCGGACCTGCTTCCCGTCGGCAAGCCGATCTAGGCGTTTCGGGCGCGCCCGCACCCAGCCACCAGCGCAGGTTTCCGCAGGACGATCTTCCGCCGTCGCAAAGCCGCTCGCGCGCCTCCCGCACGCAGCCACCCGCCCAGTGGGCGGATCCAAGTAGACATCGACCAAGCAGCCGATTAGGGGCTGGGGAAGGGAAGTTGTCATGTCTACGGGTCGGAGGAAATTCACGGCAGAGTACCGGGCTGAGGCCGCGCATCGGGTGATCGATTCGGGTCGGTCGATCGCCGAGGTGGCGCGAGAGTTGGCGGTAAAAGAGGTATCGCTGGGCAAATGGGTGCGCGATGAGCGAGTCCGTGCCGA
>VFKT01000203.1 GCA_009885395.1 Deltaproteobacteria bacterium
CGATCGACTGGAGATTATGCAGGTACTGCATGGTCACCCAGCCGCCCTGGGACCAGCCGCTGACAAAAGAGTGGCTGAC
Source organism: Deltaproteobacteria bacterium (assembly GCA_009885395.1). Classification (GTDB taxonomy): domain Bacteria; phylum Desulfobacterota; class Binatia; order UBA12015; family UBA12015; genus SXLG01. The sequence goes on from VFKT01000203.1 coordinate 80, forward strand.
CCTGAGATTGAGTGTGGCGAGCAGATCCCGGGCGGTCAGGAAGAGATCAAAGCCGGCCTGCTGGGAACTATCCCGGACGAGGTAGCTGTCGGGCAGCTCAGAAAGGCCACGGCCGAAGTAATCGGCACCGATCACGATATAGCCCTGTGCCGCAAATTGCGCGAGGATGATCCGGGTCTCCATCGACGCATCCGGATTTGAGGGCACATAGGTGCGGTCGAAGATGGTGCCATGCTGGTAGGAGACCAGTGGAAAGGTGGTTCCCCCGGTCTCCGGGATGGCGACCAGGCCCGAAGCCAACGTGGGTTGATTGTCGTGTTCGGGTATGACCGAACGGTATTTTACCCGGTATAGCTTGACGGGATATTTGGCTGGGGCGAACTTCCCACGAAACTCCACAGGCATCGTTGACGAAGCCATGAAGGCATCAAGTTCCTCGTTCAGGATGTGGTTCAGTCGGGCCACATCATAAGTGCCGATAAGTTCATACTCGGCGCCTGCCGGGATCGGGATTGTGCCCGGCGATGGCTGGGGTAATGCTTGACCAGCGATGGCTGCTGAGCATGATAGGAGGATGGTCATCAAGAGAGACAGGTAGTTGGTCATGATGGCTTCGGCAGTCGGGGGAACTGGGCACTCCAGTCGCACCCGGCTTGCAATCTCATGCGGCGCAGGTCGGCGCAACCACTCTGATCTCGCCTGCACTCAGCGACCAGCCGCATGCTTCAGCACGGCCGCGCTGCCACGCACGCTCCTCTCGCGGTCGATAATGCCAAACTTGACGTCGTAGCCATGCTGCCATTCGTAGTTGTCGACCGCCGTCCAATGAAAGAAGCCGCGGATGTCGATGCCGCACCCGATGGCCTCGTGCACGGTGGACAGCCCCGCTTCGAGGTACTCGCTGCGAAGAGTGTCGTCGTCGGTGCCGATGCCGTACTCCGCCACCAGCAGCGGTACACCGGGTACCTCCGCATGCAGCCGATCCAGCACCAGGCGCAGTCCGTCGGCCCAGATGGCGTAGCCAAGTGCCGAACGGGGGCGCTCGGGTGGGTAGGGGACGAGTTTTCCGTCTCGGACGCCGAAGGCGCAATAATAGGAAAAGCCGATCAGATCGAAGGCACCCGCGAGGTCTGGACGTTCGAGAGGGGCCTGACCGACGGCGCGCAGGACGCCGTCGCGGAAGAGCCCGAGGCCGGCCGACCAGTTGCTGTCGTAGAAGAAATCGACGAAGCGTCTGGTCGATTCCAGTTCATCAAGCGGAATAACAGTCGATAGACCAAAAATAGAAGCTACGGATGCGCCGGTTTGCTTGAGGCGGACGGCGGCTTCGGCCGTGGCGAGCTGGATGGCCTGACTGGCGCTGCTCCACTCGCCGAAATTCTTGTGGCCTGGCGGCCAGCCGCGGCCGAGATAGGCTGCCGTGGCATAGTAGTTGGTTTCGTTTACGGGCTGCCAGCCGAAGACCAGGTCGCCAAAGGTTTCAGCGATGAAGTCGACATGGCGCGCCCAGGCCGTGGACCAGTCGTTCCCGGGCAGGAATCCGCCACGTTCGGCAAACCAGCGGGGCAGGGTGAAATGGTGGAGGCAGACCCACACAAGGATTCCCGCGTCGCGCGCGGCTTCGAGAACCCGGCGATACTGCGCGATGGCGCGTGCGTCATGCCGGCCTTCTTCCGGCTCGATGCGGGCCCACTCGATCGAGAGTCGGTGGTGTCGGAGGCCGAGTTCGGACAGCAGGCTGAAGTCTTCGGCGTACCGATGAGAGAAGCCGTTGCCTGCGCCCGAGGGCGGTGCATGGCCGGCCTGCTCCCAGGCAAACCAGTCGGACGCGGGGGCGGCACCCTCGCATTGGGTGGAGGAAGCGCCTGTCCCCCAGAGGAAGTCCGCGGGCCAGAGGCGTGCTTGCGAAACCGCCTTGTTGTCAGAGTCGGCCATGGAGGTTTCTTACCAGACCCTTCTCGAGGACTGCGACGGCATTCTTCCTCGTACGCAGTCTATGGACGACGGCATTTGCGTGGTCCTGCAGACAGTTCTCGGGGACTGCGACGACGTGCTTCGGCCTCTCACCTCGCGAGGGGAGGGAGACGCGGCTTTCTGCCGCCGGCCTTCTCGGGAGTTTGACCGCAGGCCCGCCGACAGCCTAATCGTTCGGCGGTGTCGCGCCCGGAAAGTCCCCTGGTTGACCCGCTGCCGCCCCGGGCCGGGCCGAACCTGCCCTGGGTGGGGGTCGGCCTCTCGTTGCTCCGCAATCCGACCGGTTTCTTCCAAAGCCGCCGCGAGCAACTCGGAGACACCTATCGGGCCGATGCTTTCGGTCGCCGGCTGTTTTGCGTGTTTTCGCCCGAAGGTGTGCGCCGACTTTATGAACTGCCGGAAAGCGAAGCGAGCTTTGGTCTCGCGACTTTCAATCTTCTCACGACGAAGGTGCCGGCCGAACTCTTTATCGGGCGCCGCAACCGGCCGCACGATCTCTTCGGTAATGAAGGTGTGGAACATTACCTTGACGTACTCAAGGAAGCTGTGCAACTCGAGATCGGCGAACTCGGCTCGCAAGGTCGGTTCGAGATCTTCAGCCGGATGCGCCGGCTCGGCCATCGACTCGGGCTGGGCGCGTGGGCCGGGCCGGAGGCGGCGTCGGCCCGCTATCTCGACCGTCTGATTCCGCTCCTCGACCGCCTCGACAGCTCGGATGCTTTCGTGCGCCCGGTGCAGGCGTTGATCGCGCAGGCGAGCCGGAAGGTGCGGGAGCGCCGTGCCTTGCAGGGTATTGAAACCGTCATTGAGGAAATTCTGACGGGGCGGCAACGCAACCGCGCCAGGCCGGGCGATTTTCTCGACCAGATCTGGGGGTCCTTTGCCGACCTGGCGCCCGAGGCGCGCGTCGTTGCCGTCGCCCGCGACGTGACTGTCTTGCATATGGGCGCACAATCAAATCTTTACGCCGCGCTGGCCTGGACTCTCATCAATGTGATCACGCGGCCTGAAATTCTTGCCCGGGTTCGCGAGGGCGACGATATGTTGCTTGAGCAATGCGCCAATGAATCGATTCGAATGGCGCAACGCTCGCTCACCCTGCGACAGGTTCTCAAACCGGTCGAACTGAACGACGGCCGGACGACGTACCGGATCGGAGAGGGTGTGTTGATCGCAACCATGCTTCCGGTCAATAATTGCTCGGCAGCGCCCGGCCTCGAGAAGTTCAATCCGGCCAATTACGACGGCCGTCGTCTCTCTGGCGAGATCTGTCTCCCGGCGCGTGAGCTGGTCAGCACATTCGGCCACGGTCGCCACGCCTGTCCGGCGCAGCGCTTTGCGATCACGGCGATCCGGATCGCGGTTCGCGAGTTGCTGCAGCGCTACCGCTTTACGCCGCGGTTTAAGGATGCCGCACCGCGGCAGCGGCAACTCGGCGGCGTTGGTCGGGCGGAGCGGCCGTGCCTCGTCGAGTACCAGGAGCGCGACGATCGCCGCTGAGGCGTGCTGGCCCAAGTTCGTCGGGGCGCGAGTTCTGAAGTCGAGTACAAGGACAGCGTCGGCCGCCGCTGAAGAGGGGTGGCCGGATTCGGGCTTGTGTCGGACCGGCGAGGTGTGAGACACTTTCTCCATGAAAAGTCGGACTTGGTTTCTCACCCGCCTGCCTTCTCTACGCCCGCTGATCGCCCTTGGTGTCGCCCTCGTCACGCTGGGCGTTCCGCTCGCGGCAGGCGCCGTGGTTCTCAAATCACAGCTTCCCTGTCAGACGGTGCTCTCTAAAAGTGGCGAGAAATACTTTACGACGATTCTGGATGTTCTCATCAAATGTAGAAAAAGGGACGCTTCGAGCGGAACCTTGGATGCCTGCACGGCAAGCAGCGTGATATCCTCGATCAACCTTGCCGCACAGGTCTTCGATGTCAAGGTGGGGAAGGCCTGTACGCCGCTTTCGGAGGCGGCGCTGACCGACCCGCGCCCCGCGGGTCTCGCCCTGGTCCCGATGGACCGACTTCTCGCCACGCAACGGTCCGAATATGATCGGCTCGCCGATGGGCTGGTCGATCTCCTCTATGGCGCGAGCGGAGACGATGTGCCGACGCAGACGAGGTCGACGCAGACGAGTACGGGTTCGCTTATCTGTCAATCTGCTCTCGACAAGGCTGTTGCGAGCCAGGTTGGCAGTTCCTTCAAGGAGCTTGGAACCCTCTGCCACGACAAAGAGGATCGGGGCAGGACCGTCATCGGCAGGCCCTTTCGGATTATCGATGCTTGCCTTGATTTCTCCAAGGTCAAGCTGGATGCGGCGGCGGCCAAGCTCAAGGTCGGCGTTGCCTCGAGATGTTCAGAGAGTGCCATGCAGGAGCTGTCGGCTTGTGCGGGCATGCCCGGCGAGACCCGTACGATTTCGGGGGTGGCCTCGTGCCTGCTCGACCGATCCCGCGACACGGTGGCTGCAGCGCTCGACTTCGGGCACGGCCAGAGTGGGCTGCGAGTTGCGGGGCGAGTTGCAGTCAGTTTGAGAGGGACAGGGGCTTCGTTCATCGCGGCGAACCAGACGATGCTGCTGGTCGCGGCCGATGGCTCCACCACCTCCGGGCAGAGCGACGTCAATGGTGGTGTCGAGTTCGAGGCACGGCCGCTTGAGAGCTATTTCCTCTGTGCCGACCGCGAGGGCCCGGAGGGGACGTACCGAGCGTGCGCCAGTGGGCCGATCGACGTTGTCCGGGATCCGGTTTTCTTCGAGCAGAAGACGCTGGAGCTGCCTCTAATAAGTGCGGAAGAAACAGTGTTTGCTGGCGTGGTTCTCCGCAGAGATGGCAGTCCTTGTGTTGATTCAAATACGCACGCCGATTTTGCCATGCGAGGCAAGGTTTCTCTCGTGACGTTGCAGGGTACGGTTGTAGATAGCGAGCGGGAGGTAGCCGCAGACGGTAGCTTTCTTCTGCTTGCGCCTGCATTCGGCGACTACGCCGTGCGAGCGCATTGCGGCGATGAGGCGATCACGCAGAGCGTGTCGGCCAGAGGTAGCGGCACCACGGACGGGGCTACAACACTTGAATTACGGGGAACCGCGCGGAACGTGCCGCTTCCCACGGTCCGCATGACGACGCTTGAAGGTACGCCGATCACCGACCTCCAGACTATCAGCAGCGGTCAAACAATTGTATTGAGCGCTGTTTTCGCTACGGCGGATAACTACCCGGATTTGGGGATCGAGCCCGAGTTTCGCTGGCAGGTCACCAAGGGCGACGGTGAATTGCAGAGTGTTGGCCAGACCACGGGAAGCTCGAACTCCCGAAGTCGAGCGGGGACAGGAGAGCAGGTCTTGTTCAAGGTTGGCGACCGTGGGGTCCCGAATCATGTGAAGGTTTGGGCGAGCGACGGTCGTGGCGGGTCGAAGGCTTGGATTTTTGTTATCGGGATTCTGGATTTCGACCCCTGTTTGATAGTATCTCTCCTGACCGATCAGGACGATCTCTGCGAACAGGGCTACACCTCGGATACTCCCGATCCAACCGGCGGCCACGATCAATTCCTGACCTATAAGTTCGGTAATCGACCGCTGAACAGCGAGAATGAGTCTTGCCTCTATTATAATATCGTCGATCCGCAATGTGTCGATCTTGATTGCGACGGGGAGGTTGATCCGGGGACCGATCCGAGTGGCAAGTGCAAACGAATGACGCTCGGCGGCTGGTGGCAGAAGAACGGCTTCGATTCTTCGACTGGGCTCGGCCCGGATGTGGCCAGCGCCTGGTACCTGAACAGCAACGATCTCGGTTTCGGTCGCGAGATGCATTGTCGCGTGACCTCGTGGGGGGGGCCAGTCGCCTGGAACCTGATAAGCAAAGATCGCGGTTTCGGGGCGGAGCCTTCGTTCTTTCCAAATTTTGACAGCACGACCGCGCCGCTTTCGTCGGTCCTGCTGCTCGACGCGCTCGAGCCAGAGTTCAAGGCTGCTGGCACCCTGAAGGACTGGCAGTCGCTCTTCGGCCTATTTCCGTCCACCGTTGCCTGCTACGTTGCCAATTATACGACGGATCTTTGTTTCGATTACCCGACCAATCATCCCGGCAACGCCGATCTGGCTTTGCAGGGGCAACTGGAGATTGAGGCAAACCCAACCGTGAACCCGGCGCGTGCCTATGGCACGGTCGCGATGGAGTTCAGCGCGGTGGACGGATTCGGCTCGCTCGGGCCGATCACCAAATTTTTTGTCTACGGTGGTCGGGTGGCTGCCAGCAAAAGGGTCGGTGCGGCAAATTTGGATGGCTGCGGCGCAAAGAACGTGCCACAGGTCTGCATGAACTGCCACGGCGGTGCCTGGAGCGACGATGACGTGCTCGATGCAATTGTCGCTGGCATTGATGAAGGCGCCGGTGTCCTCGCTGGCATTGACGCAAGCGATACGGCCCATGGTGATGCGGGGTTCGAGACCCGCAAGGGCCTGTTGCAAGCACTCACGCACGGCGAGAGCGGATTCTCAAGCTTCTTGCCTTTTGATCCAAAGACCTACCAGTTTCCGGCGGCTGCCGACGAGGCGGCGCAGCACGACGGGATCCGGCGACTGAACCGGATCGTGCACTGGACGGACCCGTCGGACGCGATCGATGAGTTGATTTACGGTTGGTACGGGAATAATTTGTCGAGCGGAATTTTCGCCCCCTGGCGACCAGCGGCGTGGAACGACGACGGCGCAGCCCCAGGCGATGAGTCAGACCTCTACGATGATGTCTACGCCTTGAGTTGCAGGGGCTGCCATGCGGCACATTATTCGTTTGATTCGCCATATTTTCCTTCCCCCTCTCGGCTCTGTGCAGATTCCGGCACGGGCGAAGCCGGCGGCTCGCCGACCATGCCCCACGCCAAGCTGACCTATCTGAATCTGTGGCAAAGTGCTTTCCCCCAGCTCGATGCCCTGCCGACCCTGGAGACGTGGTACGCGGCGACGCAGAACAACTTCGTGAGTTGTGATTAGAGGCGGCGATAGCGGTAGACCGGGTCAGGCTCCCGGATGGAACTTTCGATCATCGACGTGGGACCGCTTTGCGGTAGAGGCGGCGATAGCGAGGCCGCTGCCGCGCATATCGGCAAGGCTTGTCGAGAGAGTGGCTTTTTCTACGCGGTCGGACACGGCGTGGACGAGGGCTTGCAGACCCGGCTCTTCGAATCGAGTCGGCAGTTTTTTGAGCTAGACAAAGCGACGAAACTCGCGATCGATATGAAGCACGGTGGCCGGGCCTGGCGGGGGTTCTTCCCGCTTGGCCGCGAACTCACCTCAGGCTTGCCCGACCTCAAGGAGGGGCTTTATTTCGGCGCCGAGCTCGCTCCGGAGCACCCGCTCGTGCGCGAGCGCATACCGCTGCACGGGCCCAATCTTTTTCCTGCCGCAGTTCCTACCTTGCGATCTTGCGTGCTTGATTGGATGGCCGCCATGACGCAACTCGGCCATGCCCTCACTGCGGGGATCTCGTTGAGCCTCGGCCTCGATTCGGCATGGATCGCGGACCACCTCACCCGCGACCCGCTGATCCTCTTTCGGATCTTTCACTATCCGCCGCGTCAAGCTACAGACCCGGACGAGGCCTGGGGCGTCGGCGAGCATACGGATTACGGCCTGCTCACCATCCTCGCCCAGGACGAAGTCGGGGGACTTGAAGCGCGCTCGCGCGGCGTCTGGATCGACGTGCCACCGATCCAGGGTGCCTTCGTCTGTAATATCGGCGATATGCTCGACCGGTTGACGGGCGGGCATTATCGCTCGACGCCGCATCGTGTGCGCCCGGCCGGCCAGCGTGGACGGCTCTCGTTGCCCTTTTTCTTCGATCCGGGGTTCGCGGCCAGGCTTGAACCGATCCAGGCCGCAGCCCCGCAGGCGATCATCGACGACCGCGCCGACCGCTGGGACCGCTTGAGCGTGCACGAAATCCGGGGCACCTACGGCGAGTACCTGCTCGACAAGGTGAGCCGGGTCTTCCCGGAACTGGCCCGTTCCTTCTGAAGAGCCTCCTGGCGGACCTCGGGCGATGCGAAAAATTAAACTTTCGGCGGAAAATTAAACGAACGTCCCCGGGCCCCCCGGGCCCCCGGGACCCGCGCGGGGCCCTTGATTGTGTGAGTAAATACTCTAAGAGTTGTTGCGTGGAGTTTGGAGTCGCAGATCTGGCGGCGCGCTCGGGCGTCGGCGTCGATACGATCCGTTTCTACCAGGCGCAGGGTCTGCTCCCGGGACCGGAGCGCCGGGGCCGGCGCGCGGTCTACGGTCGGGCGCATCTTCAGCGGCTCGAACGTATTCGGAGCTTGAAGGCCGAAGGCGTGCCGCTGCGCATGATGTCCGCCCTGTTTGAGGGCGGCGGTTCGCCCACCGTCAAGGCCTTGCGCCGTGAATTGCAGCATTCGCGCGGTGGCCGACGGATCGAGCGCCGCGAGCTGGCTGAGCGCTCTGGGGTGCCCGAGGTTCTGCTCACCGCAGTCGAACAGGCGGGCCTGCTTGGGACCGAACCCGGGCAGATGGGGGCCGAACCGCTTTACACCGAGACCGACATCGATCTGGCCCGGGCTGCTCTGGCCGTGATTGGGGCGGGCTTCCCTCTCGCCGAGCTGCTTGACCTCGCGCGCTGCCACGCCGAGCATATTCAGCAGATTTGCGACGCGGCGGCCGAACTCTTCGAGCGCCAGGTGCGTCTCACCCCCGAAGGCCAGGAACGACCGGCCGAGGAAACGGCCGACCGCTTTCGCGAATTGCTGCCTGCGGTCACGAAAATGGTCGCCTATCATTTCCAGAGAACTCTTGTCAATTCGGGGCTTCGACGTCTTGAAGCGCACGGCGACAAGGCCGTGGTCGAAGTCGCGCGGCAGGCCTCGCGGTCGGGTCAGGTCGAGGTGACGTGGCGCGAATGAGTCTTCCCTCGTTGAGCGAAAAGGCTGTTGTGGTTCGGACCATGTTCGATCGTATCGCGCCCACCTATGATCGGATGAACCGGCTGCTCACGCTTGGTGCCGACCAACGCTGGCGGCGGCGGGTTGTCGAGCTGTCGCGGGTCGGCCTGGGTTCAAGCACTCTTGACGTCGCTTGTGGCACCGGTGATTTGATCGAGCATTTGATGGCCTCCGGTGCGAGGGTGGTCGGGGTCGATGTCTCGGCAGGGATGCTGGCTGTTGCCGAGCGACGTGGCTTCGTCGGTCGACTCGTGCGCGCCGACGGGCTTGAATTGCCGATCGCGTCGGCCTCGATTGACGCTCTGACCTGCGCGTTCGCTCTGCGCAACGTGGTCTCGATCCCGACGCTCCTTGCCGAGGCCCGGCGCGTGCTGCGTCCAGGTGGGCGGCTGGTTCTGCTCGAAGTCGCTGAACCCCGTCTCGCTCTGCTGCGCCGCCTGCACGGTTTTTATTTCGGGCGCATCGTGCCGCTGGTGGGTGGCCTGCTCGTTGATCGCGAGGCCTATGCCTATCTGCCGGCTTCGGCGACGTGGCTGCCCGCGCCAGAGACGCTTGCCGCCTGGATCGTGGAGGCTGGCTTCGAGGATGTGCGGCGCGAAGTC
>VFKT01000258.1 GCA_009885395.1 Deltaproteobacteria bacterium
CCAGCCCAGCCCAGCCCAGCGTCGCGCAATAGATCAGACAAAAGGTGTGCCTCGCCACCGGCCGACCAGACCATGGCTGCCGTGACCAGGCTGTCGCTGGCGTCGATCCAGAAGGATGTCCCGACGACAGTCGAGCCATCGGTCGAGCCATCGAAGGCGGCACTGCTCGCTTGCGGCGCTCCCGACGTTTTGAGCCATGTCGCCTCACCAGAGTCCCAACGTACCGCTTGAGGGCGACAAGAGCCTGCGATCACTTTGCCATCTCCCGAAACGGCCGCTGCCGGGCAAGGCAGGGCTTCGCCGTTCGAGGTGAGGATTCCCAGCCCCGTCGTCAAGGGCCAGGAGAGCGCCCGGAACCCCCGGTCGAGCTTGCCGGCGAGCCCGACGCTGCGGCGGCCGTCGTTGGAGAGCGCCCGGGACGAGGAGAAGAGGAAGCCCTCGTCAAGACGTGGATGAAACTCGCCGGCCGCTTCGGTCCAGGCGAGGGCGAGGCCGATGCCGAATTGTCGGTAGGGATGGCAACCGACGACGAGCTGGCCGTCGTCGGAAACTCCGGCGGCTGTCGCCCCGCCCGGGTCGGGATCGGCCGCCACGAGCACGAGGCTCGGGGGTGGGGGGGCCGTCGGGAGCGGGCTCGCGACCGCCCTCCGAACCGCAGCCGAGCAAGAGCAGGAGAACCGCCGAGGGTGCCAAACCGAACGAGCCCCAAGGTCTTCATGCCCCTGTGAATTACAAATTTGCTGCTGGGTGCCAACGCATCGGGCCGTGGCCTTCCGTCCTCTGATGCCCAGCCGGCCCTGCGACCGAGCCTCGCCCGGGCGCAAGCCGCACGCTACCCTGACGACCCGGGGCCGGGCACTGTCCCCTCCCTTTGAACGGCAACCCAAAAGGAGACCGGATATGGCTTTTCGCCTCTCGACCTTGAACGACCGCGCAATCCTCATCAAAGGCGATGGCGTCTACGACCTCGAGCGCCATAGCGGCGGACGCTTCTCGTCTGACCCGATGCAGGCGATCGCACGCCACGGGGAATTGCATGCGGTGGCTGCGGCGTTGGGCGACACGGCGGACGCCCCGCTGGCGTCGGTCGAACTCGGTATTTGCGTGCCGCGGCCGCAAAAGGTTTTCGCCATCGGCCTCAATTACCGCGACCACGCTGGCGAATCGGGAATGGAACTGCCGCAAAACCCGCTTGTCTTTACCAAATTCCCAAGTTGCCTGACGGGACCTGGAGCCGACGTCGTCGTCTGGGGCCCGACCACCGATTGGGAGGCGGAACTGGTGGTCGTGATCGGCAAACGCGGGCGCGACATCGCTGCCGCCGATGCCTGGCAGGCCGTCGCCGGTCTCACCTGTGGTCAGGATATTTCCGAGCGCATGACGCAGTTTGCCGCCAAGCCGCCGCATTTCGATCTCGGGAAATCGTACGATACTTTCGGTCCGATCGGTCCGGCAATCGTGTCGCTTGACCAGTTCGCCAATCCGGGTGATCTGGCGATCAGCTGTGACGTCAACGACACGCGCCGCCAGGAAGCGCGCACCAGTGAGCTGATCTTCGACGTGCCGACGTTGATCGCCTACATCTCGGCGATCTGCACGCTCGAGCCCGGTGACCTGATCTTCACCGGCACGCCGTCGGGCATCGGTGCCACCACCTCGACCTTTCTCAAACCAGGCGACACCATCACCACCGTCATCGAAGGCATTGGTGCGTTGCATAACCGCTGCATCGACAAAACGGACTGGCATGATTGACGTTGCCATCGTCGGCACCGGTCCGGTTGGGGCTGTGGCCGCCAACCTCTGCGGCGTCCATGGACTCTCGGCCATCGCCTTCGAGCGGGAGCATCAGGTCTACGATCTGCCGCGGGCGGCGGTGGTGTATGACGATGTGCAGCGGATTCTGCACGGTGCCGGAGTACTTGATGCGGTTCTGCCGACGACGTCCGAGATGGCCGGTGCCGAGTTTCTCGATGCGTCGGGGAAGCGGATCATCGGCTTCGACATCCCGCCGGGACTGCGTACGGCGAATGGTTACCCGCCGGTGCTCAGCATCAATCAACCGCTCCTCGAGCAGGCGATCCGGAGCGGTCTCGGCTCTCACCCCGGCGTTGAATTACGCCTCGGCCAGGAGGTCGTGGAGTTCGAGCAGATGCCGGACCATATCGAATTGCTGGTGCGCGATCCCGCCAGCGGTGCCACCCGACGCGAGTCGGCACGCTGGCTCATCGGTTGTGATGGCGCGACCAGCGGGGTCCGCAAGCTTGCTGCGATTGACTGGCGCAACCTGGGTTATGATTGCGATTGGTTGGTGGTCGATCTCGAACTCCACCGCGACGTCGGACTCTCGCGGCTCTGCCAGCAGGTCTGCGATGCCGATCGACCGACTACCGTTCTTCCTCTGGCAGGGAAACTGCGGCGCTGGGAGTTTCAGCTCAAGCCCGGCGAGACGGTCGACGAAATGCAGAGCCACGACCGGGTCTGGAGCCTGCTTGGGCGCTGGCTCTCCCCGGGCGATGGCGTGGTCCTGCGAGCGGTCGTCTACCGTTTTCATGCCACGATCGCCGAGACCTTTCGTCAGCGTCGGCTTTTCCTCGCCGGGGACGCGGCCCACCAGACGCCACCTTTCCAGGGGCAGGGACTTTGTACCGGCATTCGTGATGTCGGGAATCTGATCTGGAAGCTCGCGATGGTCAGGCGAGGGCAGGCAACAGACGATCTGCTTGATAGCTACACGGCAGAGCGCCGTCCATTGGCCGTCGCCATGGTCGAGCATTCGACGCGCACCGGGCAATTGATCGACGCCTATGCGGCGATGGGCTGCTTGACGACGTTGTCGGGCCGCGTTGGGCCTTGGTTGGACGAGACGATGCACGGGGGCTGCTGGGTTTGGAGATGAGGCGGCTTCTCGAAGATCTCGACGTGGTAGCGGTCACGGTTCCCGAGCCCGAGGGGGCGATGCTTGGACTCCTCCTCGCGCACCAGGTGGTGCTCGTCCGGCCCGATCGGCTGGTCTATGGGGTCGCCGCGGCGACGGAGGTCGAGGCGCTTGTGCGGCGGCTGTATGACCAATTCCGCTCTCCCGATCGGGTCGGCCTGTCGCGCGATTGACACGACTCGGCCGAGGGCAGACCGTCGACGAGTGGGACCAATCGCCGCCGCGAGGAATCAACCTCGTCCGACGATGAGCAGGGAGAAAACCAGATGAGGACGCTGCTTGTTTTTGCGATTGCGACGCTGATCGCCTGGCCGGGTGCAGTCCGGGCGGAAGAGAAAAACGACGCCAACCAGGCGCCCCTGGGCCAGGAGAGCGCCGGCAGGCCTGTGGCCGGGCGAGTGAGCGCAGGGGCGGCGTCAAGCGGCGCCGGCGCCGGTGCAGCGGCGATGGCAACCACGGTCAAAAGTTCAAAGAGCAACTCGCAGGACCGGACCACGGTGAAGGGCTCGAAGAGCAATTCCAGCGAGTGAGGCTCGTTCGCTGACCTCCGCCTGGGGTCGGCCTCGCGGTAGGAGTCGGGCCTCGGCTCCTCAGCGGGGCCTGCTCTCGCGGAGTTCGGTGACCATGGTTTCGGCATCGGGGCGCGAGGGCGGGTTTCTGCCCCGAGCGGGCGGGCCGTACTTCGTTGAAGCACCGGCCGCCCGCGGCCCCGTGCGACCGCCGCCGAATCTCGAGAGCCCCTGAACCGGGGCTTCGTTCGCGAAACCAGCGCGGAGTGGACTCTCGCCAGACTGCGAACCGAGAAGCCTGCTTGAACTGGGCCCAATTCCGGCTGGAGAGGTCTGATCTGGGCCACGAGTTTGTCTATAAGCAGGCTTGAGGAGTTTCAATAAAGAGGATTATGATCACATCACCCTCGCGGATGGCTCAGGGCCAGTTCGCCATGGAGTTGGTAGACATACTTCGTCGGCCCTCTGCCTGAGGACGGCCGCCAGAGGACCCCGGGTTGGGCTCAGAACAGAAAGGGAAAAATTCGAGATGAAACTGATTTCTGAAGAGACATGCCTCCGACGGGGCGTGGTGGCCATGATGCTTGCGGCGACGGCCCTCGGAGTTGTTGTCCTCGCGTCGGAGACCGCAGAGGCCCAGGTGGATCCCTGCATTCGGGCCGACCTGAATCTGGCGCTCTATGGCCGCGGCGACGTCGACCATGACCATCTAAGCAATTGTCGAGAGATGAAGGTCCTTGGCACGAACCCAAAAGATTTCGACACCGACTCGGACGATGAGCCCGATGGCACCGAACTCGAGGATGGGACCGATCCCGTCGACGCTGACTCCGACGACGATGGTGTCGACGACGGCGTTGAGGTCGACTTGGGTACCGATCCGACCGACGCTGACTCTGATAATGACGGCGAGGTCGATGGCCTGGATGACGATCCCGACAACGACCTTGGCTCGAAGATCGAAGGTCTGGCCACATCGCTGACCTGCCCCGATGGAGTGGGTGGTCCCGGTACGATCGTGGTGTTGGGCATCTCGATCGACATCGATGGGACGACTGATTTCGACGGGGCCGACGATTGCACCGAGCTTTCCGCGAAGTTCGCGGATGCGGCCGGTGTGGCGGTCGAGGTCGAGGTGGTGGGTACGCTGGGCAGTTTCACCGCGACCGAGTTGGAGGTGGAGGACGCCGACAACGACGGCAGCCCGGATGAGATCGACGACGATGATGATAACGACGGCACCGACGACGACGAAGATGAAGACGACGACGGTGACGGCGAGGGTGACGACGAAGACGAAGGTGAAGAGGACGAAGAAGACGAAGAAGACGAGGCGAGCGATTCGTGCCGCGACACCTGCGACGAGAACAAAGACATTTGTGAGGACGCCTGCGAGGGCATCTCCGGGGAGGACGATTGCGACGACGATTGTGACGACGCTGAAGCCTCCTGTCGCGAGGCTTGCGACTGAGCTGTGACTTCTTGGAGAAGTTGATGCAGGGGGTGGCCCGGCTCTGCCGGGCCACCCCTTTTTGCGTTCATAGTGGCGTGGTCGGGAAGGGATACGCCGGGTCTTTCAGGGGTCTCCGAGGGATGAGAGCCGAGCCTGCCGGAGCCGGAGGGGCACCCCGCGCCGATCGTTGTCGCCGCTGTGTCCTCAGGCGTCCTGGATCGGCACCGCCCCGATGAAATAGAATTTGCCCAACGCGACGCCGTCGTGGCGCAAGATCGCGTAGGCCATCGTCATCTGAAAATAGAAGTTCGGCACGGCGAGCTGCAGCAGATACTCCTCGCCCGGGATACACTTGCCACCCAGCCAGGACGGCGAGACATGTTGCTCTGCGGCGCCGGCGTAGGCCGTTGCCGGCACGCTGCTGAGCAATGCCACGCAGCTCGTGATGGCGCAGGGGTAGCAGGGGGCGGGAGTTGCCGGAATGCCCTCTGCAACGCGCCCGGAATTAGCTAGTCATCCGCCCGTGCACGAGTCCTCCAAAGACGAGGCGACCCGGTTCCGCGCGACGCTGGCGGGGCTCGTCGGCCAGCCGGTTGGCCCAGCGGGCGGCTCGGTCG
Source organism: Deltaproteobacteria bacterium (assembly GCA_009885395.1). Taxonomy (GTDB): domain Bacteria; phylum Desulfobacterota; class Binatia; order UBA12015; family UBA12015; genus SXLG01. Next base: position 5,518 of record VFKT01000258.1, read on the forward strand.
GCCCCGACCCGGTGAACCAGGCGATGATCCGGCATTGGGTGGCGGCCTTCGAAGATCGGAATCCGGTCTATACGGACTCGCAGGTTGCGGCTGCATCGCGCTTTGGCGGCATCGTGGCGCCGCCGTTGATGCTCCAGACCTGGTTGATGGCAACACCAAAAATAACAGGCATCGCCGAACGCGGCGGCTCGCCCGTCGAGTCCGATGGCAGTGGGCCCCTGGCGGTCTTCGATGAGGCGGGGTTCACCGGGACGCTGGCCTCGAACTCGGAGTTCGAGATCGAGCGCTACCTGCATCTTGGCGAAACCATCTCGGCGACCACGCTGATCGAGTCGATCTCCGACGAGAAACAAACCCGCATCGGCCGGGGGTATTTCGTCACCTGGGTCACAACCTATCTCGACGAGGCGCTGGCGGTGGTGGGGCGGCAACGGTTCCGAATCTTGAAGTTCAAGCCGGGTGGGGCCGTCGCATGAGTAGCCGCCTGGCCCCTTCGGTGACGTTGGATACGAAGTTTTTCTGGGATGGCGTCAAGGAGCATAGGCTGCGGATTCAGCGTTGCGCGGGCTGCCAGGCGCTCCGCCACCCTCCCCGACCGATGTGCCCCCGCTGCAACGCCCTGACGTGGGACACGATCGACTCATCCGGACGCGGCGTGGTGATGAGCTTCGTGATGCCCCGGCATCCACCGTACCCCTGGTTTGTTTATCCCTACATCGTGGTGCTGGTGGAGCTGGACGAGGGCGTCCGTCTGGTGTCAAATCTATGCGAGATCGTGCCCGATGAAGTCAAGATTGGGATGCGGGTCGAGGTTTTCTTCCAATCTTTTGACGATTGCCTGGTGCTGCCGCAGTTCCGACCGGAGGGGCCGCGATGAGGGTTGGAGTTTCGAACAAAAACCTTGATTGGCACGGGGTCAAGGTCGGCGATGCCCTCCCGCCCATGGTAATCGATCTCACCGCGACCAGGATCGTGGCCGGGGCGATCGCGACGCGCGATTTCATGCCCGTACACCACGACCGGAGTTACGCCAATTCCCAGGGTGCTCCCGATATTTTCATGAACATCCTTTCCGACACCGGCTATGCGAGCCGTTTTCTCACCGACTGGGCCGGCCCCGGGGCCATGTTGAAGAAGCTGGCTATTCGGCTGGGCATTCCGGCCTTCCCGGGACAGACCCTCAGCTACACGGGTCGTGTGACCGCAACGAAAGAGACGGCCGACAGCGGCATCGTCGAACTCGAATTCAAGGTGACGAGCGAACTCGGCGACCACCTGAGCGGCACGGCGGTGCTTGATCTGCCGCTGACCCGGAGCCACGCATGAGCGGTTGGCTGAAGAATCGCAGCGCCATCGTCGGCATTGGTCAGACCGAGTTTTCGAAAAACTCGGGACGCAGCGAGCTGCAGCTTGCCTGCGAAGCGGTAAAGGCGGCGCTCGACGATGCGGGTCTCCGTCCGGCCGACGTCGACGGCCTGATCACCTTCACCATGGACAGCAGCGAGGAGATGGAGGTCGCGCGCAATCTCGGTATTCAAAAATTATCGGTTTTCACGCGCGTGCCCTACGGTGGCGGTGCCGCGGCGGGCACCGTGGCGCAGGCGGCGATTGCTGTCGCCGCCGGCGCTGCAGATGTCGTCGTCTGCTACCGGGCCTTCAACGAGCGCTCGGGTGTGCGCTTCGGCGATATGGGCCGCTCCATCACCATAATGCCACCCTGGCTGGATTGGTACGCGCCTTACGGGCATCTCACGCCGGCGGCTTGGGTGGCCCTCCACGCCCGCTGCTATATGCATAAATACGGTGCGACCAACGAAGACTTTGGTCGTATCGCCGTGGTGGACCGCAAGCACGCGGCGACCAACCCGGGTGCCTGGTTTTACCAGAAACCGATCACTCTCAAAGACCACCAGGCTTCACGCTGGATCGTTGAGCCGGTCCTGCGCCTCCTCGATTGTTGTCAGGAGAGTGACGGCGGCGTGGCGCTTATCGTCACATCGAGCGAACGCGCCCGCGATCTGCGCCA
>VFKT01000173.1 GCA_009885395.1 Deltaproteobacteria bacterium
CACCTCGAGCATGGCCCTGAGAACGGCGGGGTCCGAGACCCCGCGCTCCAGCACCTGCTCGCGCACCATGCGCCGACGCGCACGGCCGTAATCATCAACCGCAGCCCCAACCACCGCACCCCCCCGCCCACTCCTGAAACGAACCAGAGCAAGCAGCCGCCCCTGCGGCCGTTGCGAAGCTATCAAAGGTTCAAGGGGTGCGGCAAGCGCCCTGGCTCTCGCCCGGTCGAGGCAAGGGGTGGACGCATCGTGACCGAGCCCCCACCCGCCTGCACCGCGAACTATCCGCCTTGGAATCGGGACGGCCAGATTTGAACTGGCGACCCCCTGCACCCCAAGCAGGTGCGCTACCAGGCTGCGCTACGCCCCGAGACGGACGCGGCTTCTTAGCAAGGGGTCGCCGGAACGCCATGCTCGGGCAGCGGGCACTCGCTGCGGATGAATCGCTTGAGGCGAAGGCTGGCGCAACCGCCAGCGGGGTCTCTCCCCGCACGGAAGGCGGCCTCTTGAGGCGAAAACTTGCGCCACTGCCGCTGAACCCTCCCAACATCCGGGATCTTGCAGAATTGCAGTTTCAAAGAATGGGACGATTGCCAAAAACCTCGCATTTACCAGCCATTTCGGCGGGCGGCCGAGGCACGACCCTTGCTGAACCGACCTCTCGTTCCACCCACGTTCCACCCATCGTTCAGAGGAGGCTCTTCATGATTGTTCTCGCAGATCCGGTCACGACGCTTTGCACCGCCCTTGTCGGGGCTTTTGCATTTGGACTTCTTCTCCTTGGCAATCGGCGCATTCCAGCAAGCCGTCGGTCCTGAGCCTAGGCTTGGCACCGATTTATACCGAGAGGAAATCTACATGAATACCCACGACGCTCAGATCGCATTTGCGATTCTCGACGACGAGACAGCTTCAGCCGAATACAGCTACGAAGCCCCCACGACGCCGCACCTCATGCTTGCGGCCGATCCCGCCCGAGACGACGACGGGGTCGGGGTCTACTCCATCGGAACCATTCTCCCAGAGCAGTTCTTCGCGGACACGAGAGGCATCGACGATGCCCTTGGCGAGCGAGGCCTGATGCTGGCCGTGCTGGAAGATGCCATCCGCAACTACCAGGACCATCTCCACAGCTCGAGGGTGCGCCCGCGCCTGCTCGCCCGCCAAGCCGAGCGTTGGATCAGTTCCGAGGACGTCAGCTGGCCATTCTCTTTCGAGAACATCTGTTCTTCTCTCGAAATCGAACCGGCGGGCTTGCGTGCCAAGGTCCTCCAACCACGCGCACACAGGGCGTCTCGCACGGCGCGGCCGTCCACCCACCGGGTCTACCGCTTGACCCCCCGGGTCAAGGCTTCTGCGACGGGCTGAAACTCGAAACCCGCGCGAACGCCGTCGCCTGGTCGCCCCCACAAGGGTCGGGACGAACTCTGTGCTCAAGCGGGACGCACACGCATCTCCGCTCAGTCGTCAGAGTTCGGGCCGGGCTCAGCCTCGTGGCCGGCCGATTCCTCGCCGTTGATCTCGGCCTTGAGAACCGGGCTTGCCTTGAACGACAACACCCGACGACCACGGAGGGTCAGGGACTCCCCCGTCTGAGGGTTGCGCCCGCGGCGAGGCTTTTTTTCGAGGACGAAGAAATTGCCAAACCCGGAGAGCTTCACGGTCTCGCCGTTCTCAAGTCGTGACTTGATCATCTCAAAAACCAGATCGACGGTTTCGCCGACATCACGGCGACCCCATCCGACCTCTTCAACCACACGATCCACGATCTCGGCCTTGGTCACGTGAAGCTCCCCGCCCTCATCGCCGCTCGAATTCGATGCGCCGTCGAAGCCTCTCGAGCAATTGCTCATGGGCCACGGCGACCTCATCGTCCGTCAAGGTTCTTTCGTCAGCACGGTACGAGATCGAGACGGCGAGACTTTTGAAGTTCTTCGGCACGCCAGGCCCCGAATACTCATCGAAAAGCTCTACGGATTCAACCAGAGGGAGGCGTTCGCTCTCAAAGCCTGCAAGCAGTTCGGCAGCCGATAGCCCCTGCGCCACGACGAGAGCGACGTCACGACGGATCGCGGGGAAGCGTGGCAAGGGCCGGTAGCGCCGACTCTCACGACCCATGCCCTGAGCGCAATCGAGATCCAGTTCGACCAGCCAAAGTGGATCCAGGCTGATATCGAAGGCCGCCGCGGCCCTCGGGTCGATCGCCCCTGCCAAACCGAGGCGAGAGCCCTGCGCCACGATTTCAGCGCAACGGCCCGGATGCAGGCCCCGGCTTGTCGCGGCTCGCCAGGACCCATGCCGCACACCCAGATGCAAAAGAAGATCGTCCACGATCGCGCGCATCCGGGTCAGGGCTGGCGCCTCTGGCCGCTTGCCCATCTCCGACGGTGGCACCCCGGCGACGACCAGCCCAAGCGAGCGACGCTCCTCGCATTCGGCTGCTTCCGAAGGCCTGCAAAAAATCCGACCGATGCCGAATACAGGCACGAAGCTGGCCCCTCGGCTCTGGTTGAGCCGCACGACCTCAAGAAGACCAGGCAGCATCGAGCGCCGCAATTCACCGGTTTCGCTTGAAATCGGGTTGGCCACCTGCACGGCGGACGCCGCCTCCGGCAGGAGTCCGGCGAAGACCAGATTACGCGCCTCCGTTGAGAAGGCCAGCGTCACAGCTTCAGCAAAGCCGTGCGCCCGCAAGGCGCCGCGCAACCCCTCATTGCCATTCAGCGAACCCCCCGCACAGCGCGCGGTGATGCGTGGCAAAGTCTCGGGGATTGCATCGTAGCCTTCGAGACGCGCCACTTCCTCGGCGAAATCGGCCTGCACCTTGAGATCGAAGCGCCACGGCGGTGGCGTCGCAATCAGATCGTCGGCTCCGGCAATTTCCACCTCGACACCAAGGGCCTGAAGATGTGCCGCCATGCGCGGTCGATCACAGTCCAACCCAAGGAGCCTCTGGAGGGCTGGCACCGAGACCCGGACAGACGGCAGGGCCGCAGGTGCACCACCGGCGGCAAAGATCGGGCCGGTCCGTTCGATCCCAATCTCCGACAACAATTCGGCCGCACGCCAACTCGCCCGCGCCGCTCCGGACGGGTCCACCCCCCGCTCGAAACGAAACGAAGCCTCGCTTGATCGGCCGGCCCGCCGCGCCGTCCGGCGCACAGCGGCAGGCGTGAACGCAGCGCTTTCAAGGACGAAGCCCCGGGTGTCTGCATTGACCTCCGACGAAGCCCCGCCCATCACTCCGGCAAGCGCCACCGCTCCGGCAGAATCGGCGATGACAAGATCTTTTTCAATGAGGCGCACTTCAGTCCCGTCCAGCAAGCGCAACACCTCGCCAGAACGACCCCAGCGAACCGAAAGCCTCTTGCCCTCAAGCCTGGCCGCATCGAAAGCGTGCAGCGGCTGGCCACGCTCAAGCATGACAAAATTGGTCACATCGACGACGGGATGGATGGCCCGGATAGCCGCCTGATGGAGACGTCGCCGCATCGAAAGCGGGGAGACGGCCGAAGCGGTCTGTCCCTCGAAGATCTGCAGCGTGTACCAGCCACAGCCCTCGCGGGCTTCGATGCCGGCGCGCCAGTCCGCGTCGCTCTCCAATACCTCGACTGGGCGATGGGCCGGGTCGTCAATCCCAAGGCCCCACAGGGCGCCAATCTCTCGCGCCACGCCAAGGACCGAGGCACAATCGCCGCGGTTCGGGGTGATCGCAAAATCAAGAACAAGCGTATCCGGAAGACAGTCCCGCAAAGGCACGCCGGGGCTGAAACCTTCCGCACGACGCAGTTCGAGAAGCCCGGCATGACTCTCGCCAAGGCCAAGCTCGCGCTCCGAACACAACATGCCCTGGGATTCGATGCCTTGGATCGAGGCGACCTCGACGCGCTTGTTCCCAAGCTCCGTGCCGGGCAGAGCCAGCGGCACAAGCATCCCCTTACTTGCGTTGGAGGCCCCGCAGACCACCGACAAAACACCATGGCCCCCCGCATCGAGGCGACAAAGACTGGCATTACTTCCCGCAAGCGGCGTACAATTTATAATTTGCACTGCCACGATGCCGGCAGGCAACACGCTGCGTTCGATCGATTCGATCTCAAGGCCGCTCAGCGCCAGACGCGCCGCAACCTCGTCCACCGGGGCCGGCAGCGGCCGGAACTCCTCGATCCATTCAAGTGGAAGACGCATATTCAGAACTGCCGAAGGAATCTCAGGTCGTTTTCGACCAGAAGACGCATGTCATCGATCGAATGACGAAGCATGGCAAATCGCTCAACGCCGAGGCCGAAAGCAAAGCCGCTGGTGGTCTCCGGATCATAGCCCACCGACCGGAAGACATTGGGATGGATCATGCCCGCACCCAGAACTTCCAGCCACCCATTCCCACCACAGACCCGACAGGGAGAGCCATCGCCCCGACAGAGCACGCAGCCGATATCGACCTCTGCCCCGGGCTCGACGAAGGGGAAGAACGCCGTCCGAAAGCGGATCCGCACATCACCAAAAAAAGCTCGCAGGAATTCGCCTAGAAAGCCTTTCAAATCAGAAAAGCGCACGCCTTCATCGACCAGGAAGGCTTCGATCTGATTGAACATCGGCAAATGAGTCGCGTCGTCGTCACGCCGGTAGGTGGCGCCAGGCGCGATGATCGCGAGTGGCGGCCGCCGTTCACGCATGACCCGGATCTGGACCGGAGAGGTGTGGGTGCGGAGCAGTCGTCCACCGGGGATCAGAAAGGTATCGGCCATCTCGCGGGCGGGATGGTCGGGGGCGAAATTCAGCGCCTCGAAATTATGCTCATCGTCTTCGATCTCGGGACCATCGGCAACCTCGAAGCCCATCGAGCGCAAGATGGCGACGGCGTCGGCCATGGTTTGACATAAAGGATGCAGACTTCCCGGGGGCCAGCCCCGCGACGGCAAAGAGACATCGATCCGCTCAGCTTCAAGCTTGAGCGAAAGCTCAGTCCCCTCGAGACGCTGCTGCCTCTCTCGGAGCGCGGCCTCGATCGTCTCGCGCGCCAGATTCGCGCGTGCCCCCGTGGTGGCCCGCTCGTCTGCGGCAAGTTCGCGCAAACCGCGCAGGATGCCAGTCAGGTGCCCTTTGCGGCCAAGGACCTCGACGCGGAGATCCTCCAACGCACGCAGAGCGCCGAGCGAGACGATCCTGGAGAGTGTCTCGGCCTCGAGCGCATCGATTTCGGCGACGAGCCCCACCGCGCCCGCCTCGCGAACTCAGGCCGCAAGCGCGGCAAGGGCGCGCTGCGCGACCTCGCGGAACGCGCCAGCGTCGCGGATGGCCAATTCGGCGAGGACCTTGCGATCCATCACGACTCCGGCCCGCTTGAGCCCATCGATCAGACGGCTGTAGCTCAAGCCCGCTTCGCGAGCTGCGGCATTGATGCGGATGATCCAGAGCCCGCGCATTTCACGCTTCAGAACGCGCCGATCCCGGTAGGCGAAGGTGAGACCCTTCTCTACAGTTTCGCGCGCCTGGCGATAGAGCTTCCGCCGCCCGCCTACGTTACCTTTGGCGAGTTTGAGAATCTTTTTGCGGCGATTCCGGGCCTTGAAGCCACGTTTTGCTCTCGGCATGGTGGAGCTACTCCTATCCGTTCGGCAGCAGCCGCCGGACGGCTGGTGCATCGGCCGCGGAGACTTCGGTTATGCCGCGCAACCGCCGCTTCTGTTTGCGGGATTTACAACTCATCTGATGGCGAGCGTAAGCCTTCCCACGCTTGAGTCGGCCACTGCCCGTCTGTTTGAAACGTTTTGCTGCCGATCGATTGGTTTTGATTTTGGGCATCGCCCTTTGCTCCGTTTCGCCCGACCACTGTCTTGATTCGCCGGCGCCGCCCGCCGCTCCGTGGCGGCATCCTATAGGCACGGGCGGGATTGAACCGCCGACCTCTACCGTGTCAAGGTAGCGCTCTCCCACTGAGCTACGTGCCTGCGTTCTCGAGGGAGAAAAGCGAAGGTGGCCGCTACCAAACGGCCGGTTCCCCTGTCAACCGACCGGGCCTCTGAGTTGGCTTTTCATTTGGGGATCTTTTCCGGCGGCACGTTCCTGGCTCCGGTAACCGTCCCCGGCCGCAGCGCTCTGCAGCAGGGGCGTCGCCGATCAGGCCCCGAGGTCCAAAAGTCCCCCGAGGACAGCACGCAGCAGCGCCGCCATGGTTTTGGCGTCACGAATCTCCCCGGAAACCAGCGCCTGCCGCAGGCGACGCGGGCTGAACGCCTGGATCTCCGTGATGATCTCGTCGGCATCGCGGTGCATCGGTGTCGACTCGAGGCCGCGTGCGGCAAAAAGAGCAATGGCCTCGGTCGAGTAGCCAGGGACCGGAAGCACTTCTCCGAGTTCGGTCCAACTCCGGGCGCTGAGGCCCGCCTCCTCAGCCAACTCGCGCCGAGCGCAGGCGGCCGGAGCCTCGCCCGGCTCGAGCGTGCCGGCGGGGATCTCCCAGAGGTACCCCCCGGCCGCCCGCCGGAACTGCCGGATCAAGAACACCTCACCGGCAGACGTGAGCGGGAGCACGGCCGCCGCGCCCGGATGGAGAATCAAATCCAATCGCGTCCGAACACCACCCGGCAGCAGAAGTTCCTCTACCCCGACTTCGAAGACCCGCCCCTTGTGCACTGGCGTCCATGATAGTGTTTCGAACCCGTCCGAGTCTTCCATGGGATTCCCCCCGTTTGACTACCCGCGAGCCCGGCGGCAAGCTGCAGAGTCAATGGCCCTTCGACGCGCGAACATCCGAATGACCCTGGCCGAGCGCGAAGATTTCCTCGACAAAGGTCGCACGCTTTATCTTTCTTCACACGGGACCGACGGTTTCCCGCATCTGGTGGCGATGTGGTACGCGCGCGACGGCGATCGGATCCTGATG
>VFKT01000285.1 GCA_009885395.1 Deltaproteobacteria bacterium
ATCGTTGCGGCCAAGATCGAAGAGCGCTGCCACGCCCTGCCAGCGCATATCGACCAGTACCCCGGGGTCTCCGAAGGGGCCGTTGATCATTCTTGAAAGGAACGATGCAGACATGGGTTTTGTCCGTGCGCGGGAGCGGGAAGCCCCCGGATTGCGGTTCAGGAGCGCCGTTGTAATTCTTGCATGACCAGCGCGCCGACCTCGGGCACCAACTCGGCCAAAACGCGGTGCAACGAGCGCGCCGGGTCTTCGAGTTTTTCCACAAGCGTCGACATCGCACCAAAATAGCTCTCGAGCGTCTCGATCTCCAACTCAGGCACCCGGCGCGCCATTGCAGCCACGAAGCGCTGGTGCGTCATGTTGAGATCGCCCTCGAGCGAAGCTCTAACCGCCGGATCCATGGTCTCTGGGTGCCACGCGCCAAAAGCTCGCGCAAGGTGCTCAGACTTCTTCCAGTTCCTGCCGGTTGTAGACGCGGACCTTGAGCACCATCTTGCAAGTCGCGCAGACCACGTTCTGGATGAAGGGGAAGCTCAAGACGTTCTTGCGAACCGTCTCCAGGACTCGCGCCCGTGTTCTGCGACAGCAATCATATTCCTCGGTCCGGAACCCCTTACTCGCCTTCGCCATCTCGCTTCCCTCGACCTCTCAAAGATCCGGCACGGTATCGCGCTTGCGCTGGGCGCCCGACCGTTCTCTCATGCCATCCACCAATTGTGCCGCTTCGGCTTCGTGGCCGCCTGCCATCGCTTTTTCGAAGCCACCCGCCATCGCGCGCATCGCCGCACCCTCGTTGCCACCGAGGGCATCACCGAGCAGAGCGAGTTGCCGCATGGCCTCGAGGACGCCGCGCAAGGCGCCGCGCGTATCGCCTGCCTGGCGGGCTGCAATCGCCCGGTCAAGCAGATTACCTACGTGCTCAAGTTGCGGCCGTAAATGCGGACCGAGCGCCGGGACCAGGTCTTTGAGTCCAGCCCGCAGGGCCTCGAGCCCCTCGGGGGCCAGGAGAAGATCTTCCTTCGCCATTACTCGCCTCAGCCGCCGCCAGCCGGCGCGGCCCCGCGCTCTGCGGCGATCGCGACCTCGGTCGCACCCGCGCGCCGGGCCTCGTCAAGAATATTGACCACTTCGCCGAGGACAACGCCGCGGTCGCCTTCCAGAACCACCCGCTTGCTCGGGCTCTTTGCCACGGCCTCGGCGAGAGCGGCCGAAAGATCGGCCGGTGCGAGTTCGCGGCCATCCAGCGCCATCCGACCGTTGGCCTCGACCGTGATCACCACGCCCTGGCTTTCGGCCGAAGTCTCTTTGGCCTCGGGCAGACGCACCCGCGGTCCCGCCTCGACCAGAGCCGTGCTGGTGATCATGAAGATGATCAGCAGCACGAGAAAAATATCGGTGAGCGGAGTGATGTTGATCTCGGCGAGAATCGCATCCTCGCCGTCGCCCCCCGGCTCAGGCAGCCGACCGATTGCCATGGCTCCCTCCCCGGCTGGCGGCCACACCATCGACGAAACGCACCACGGCGACCCGAAGGCCGGTGCCGAGTTCGCCGAGTCGGACCTGAAGGTAGTTGTAAAGGGCCACCGCGACGATGGCGACCGCGAGCCCGAGCGCGGTCGCGACCAGGGCCTCTGAAATGCCGGCGGCAACCACGGCAAATCCGCCCGTCCCGGCGATGGCCATATCGTGGAAAGCCCGCATGATCCCAACGACCGTGCCGAATAGGCCGATGAAGGGTGCCGCGCTGGCAATGGTGCCCAGCAGCCAGATCCCGCGCCGAAGGCGGCGCACCACGTCCATTCGCAGACCATCTGCGAGGATATGCAATTCGTCGATGCCGCCGGTGCGGGCGCGTTCGATCAGCGGCGTCAGCAGCATCGACAAGGGCTCCCGGTCATTGCTCGCGATCAACGTGGCCACACCATCCAGGTCGCCCCGGCCGGCGAGGTACGTCACCTGCCGAGCGACCGATTCCAGCCGCGCTTCAGCGCCGCGCAAGGACCAGATTCGCTCGGCCGCCACAGCAAGGACGAGCACCGAACACAGCAGCAGCGGAACGGTGGCGTAATAGCCCTGCCACAGCAGGTCGAGCAGGGTGACCGTCGTCATTGCAGGCCCCCTAGCGCATGGCAGCGAGGCAGGAAACCGCCTTGGTCGGGCCCGGCCGCTTGGGGTTCCGATCCACCCCGGTGCGGGAGGGGGCCGTCAGCAATCCAACGGCCCCTCTCTTGCGCGATCCCGCTCGAAGGGGCCGACTAGGGGCAGCCAGTCGTCGAGCCGCCTTCGGCGATCAACTGACTGGAAGGTTCAACATCCCCCACAGCCACCACGTCGCAACCATTGGCAAGCGGCAAGTTGCCGACCGACCCCCCCTCTGTCGGATCAAAGTCGGCCTCGGGCATGAAGCATTCCACATCCAGTTCGCTCGACGAGACCTGGATCGGGAGGCAGGTTGCTACATTCTCTGCACAAATATCATGCTTGATTTTAACTTGACCCTTCTTGACCTCGGCGTAGAAAACGATCGACGTAACCCCATTAATGAGTGCCCCACCAAGACTATCTTTGTTATTGGTATGAACCACGCAAATGACGTCGTCGGCACTGCAGGCGACCTGGTCGGTGTCGGGAAGGTCTATCAATCCCTTTAATTGAATGGAAATGGCAGTGCCGCTTGATTTGAAGGCTCCGGTACTCGAGCAATTGGAAAACGGCGTGCCTCCCGGCGCAACGGCGGTGTGGTTGGTGAACGAGACGGAGGCTTTGTCGCCTCCGGCAAGCGCGGGAGCCGCGGCGACGGGAAGTGCTGCGGTCAGCAGCAGGGCCAGGTGAATTCGGCGCATGAGATATGGTTCTCCTTCTTCGGTTGGGACGATGTAGGAGCGGGACCAATTTCCCGCATGAGACCATGCTATGCCCAAAGAGGCTCGGTCGGCAAGTAAATCCTATCCAGTTTCGCCCACATAGTGGGAGAATTGGGAAATAGCGACGCGGCGTTCAAAAACCCGGCGTGACGCATCGCGCAGCAGGCCCGCGCGGCCGATCGGCTCAGGTCAGAAGATCAGGCCGGGCGCCGTCAGCGGAGACCGCGTGAGGCCGCCTGGGTGTCCGGCCAGGGCTTCTGCCGCGCCGGAAATCCCCGCGGTGGCGCGCCGACGCAGGGCATCGCGCGCGTAGACGCCAATCGCCGGGTCGTCGATCTCGAATGCCAAGGCCTCGATCCCCGGCCCCGTCGCCATCCCGCCGAGGGCATGAGCAGCGACCAGCCGCAATGCGGGCGGCACCGCGTTGGGAGCAAGGGCCGCAGCGAGGGCCGCCTCGACTTCAGGCAGCTTGGCACCTCCGCGGTCGAGCGTAAGAAGGGCCACCAGGGCGCGACGAGGCAAGGGCGCCGCCGGAGCGAGAGCCGCCTTGACCTGCCTCGAAAATCGCTGGTCCAGCACGCCGATTCCGTCCGGATCGCG
>VFKT01000164.1 GCA_009885395.1 Deltaproteobacteria bacterium
AGGTGACGACATCGATCCGCTCGAAATCGACCGGCATGGCAAACACCGCCGAGGTGGCGTCGCAGATCGTAAGGCCCTCACGCGTCGCCGGAATCCAGTTTGCGTCGGGGACGCAGACGCCCGAAGTGGTGCCGTTCCAGGTGAAGATCACGTCCCGACTAAAATCAGTGGCCGACAAGTCGGGAAGTTCGCCATAACTGGCCGCCTCGCGGACCGAGACATCGGGCAGGCGGAGTTGCTTTGTCACATCGGTTGCCCAGCCCTTGCCGAAACTTTCCCATGCCAGCACTTCGACCGGGCGTGCGCCCAGCAGCGACCACAGCGCCATTTCCACGGCCCCGGTATCGGAGGCGGGAACGATGGCGATGCGATGGTCCGCGGGGATGCCAAGCAGGCCACGCGAGCGGTCGATGATTTCGGCGAGTCGGGCACGGCCCGGCTTCGAGCGATGCGAGCGGCCAAGCAGCGCGTTGTCAAGGCAGGACGGCGTCCAACCGGGCCGTTTGGCGCAGGGGCCCGACGAGAAGAAGGGCCGCGCCGGGCGAAGGTTGGGTCGGTTTGTGGTCGCCATCGCAGCGCCGGGTAACAAACCCACGGCGCGGTGCATCACGAGCCGGCTGGGAAGGCGCCGAACTCAGAACAGCTTGTCGGGATTCTCGATGTCTTGCGCTCGGCAATCGCCGGGTGCCGTCAGCGGGTTGCAGCGCGCCGGCGTGCCACCGGGAATGACGACGCTGTAACCGCTGCCAAAATCCGGGTCGGCTTCGGGATAATCAGTGCTGACGAACTGCGCGCCGCTGGCGAGGGCGGCCTCGCTCTGGGTGGTATCACCATTTCGGCCCTGCACGGTGTCGGCATCGGCCCGGGTGCGGACGATCATGCCGGCAGCCAGTGCGGCACGGATGGCCGCTGCGTCATTGATGGGATCGTTCAGTTTGGCGAACGCGGCTTCCGGCTCGCCGGGCGAAGCGGCGACGAAGAGCACGCGTCCCCTCAAGGATGGATGACCCGCGACATAATCATTCTTGACTCTGCCGCCATTATCCAGTGCAAAAATCACTCGTCCCCTCGCCTCGCCAAGCGTCGGCCATCCCTCGGTGCTGATGGCCTCACCAAGCGTCGCGTAATCGCCTCGAACCTCGTCGGGCGTCAGCATTTCCTCGTCTGAGAAGACTTGGCGGATTTCGGCGTCGAGGGCGTCGAGTTCGGCCTTTCCGATCAGAATTGGCACGACAAAATTGAGGCCGACCTCGGGCAGTTCGTCGTCCTTCGCTTCGATCAGTACCAGCATGGGTGCGTGCCCGGGGTGGGCCAGCGACCAGTCGCGAACCTCGTTCAGGCAATTGATCAACGTGAAGCAGCGGCTATCGTAATCGATGTCCTGCACATGCAGCACCTTGAAGCCCGGCGCGTGCATCTCGGGGCGATCCGAGACCCGCACCCCGCCGAGAGTCTCGCCGACGGGATTTGCGTAGAGGCCACCGGCCGGGTCGGCGAAAATGTCCAGCTCGATCTGGCGGATGCCGAGCCGGTCGAATTGGGTTGCGAGCGGCGCATGTGTGTACTCAAGCGACGCGGCGATATCGGAGGCAAAGGCGCGCAAGCCCGCCATCAGCGGCGGGCGCGGCTTCGATATGGTAGCTGTTATGGCTGCCGAGTGCCTGTAGTTGATTGACGCGTAGCGCGTCGTCGGCCGGGTAGTTGTCGGATCCGGTACCGCAGCCCATGAAGAGGGTCGCGACCAGGGCGGGTGCAAGTCTAAGGAAATCCATCTGACCTTTTTGCCGTGAAACCCGCGCGAGGCGCAAGTCCGGCTGCCGCCCGGCGGGCCGATTTTCGGTAGGCGCTGGCCGCCGGCGTTCTCAACCGGGTGGATTCTCTGCGACTCCCCTGGCTCAGGGCTTCTCGGAGAGCGCCCTATCAAGAGTTGTGAGCTTGAGGCCATATGCCCCCGAGAGCGCGACCAGATAGGCGGCGGTCACCTCGGAATGGCTGCTCATCGCCGCAATGTCTTCGCCTGAAAGGTCATCGGCAATGACGTGTGCATGCATGTGGGTGGTGATCTCCCGGAGGGCTTCAAGCGCATCAGGGGAGCTCGCACGATAGCCAGGGCTCAGACTCAAGCGCAGGAGGCCGAGTTGCGAAATCGAGCAGGTCGAGAAACTCGCCTGCTTTTCGAGCCAGCTTGGCGCCATCCTGTGGTCGGCATGGGATCGCCATGCGCACGCGAGGAGGAAGTTCATATCCAGGAGGCGGCTCACGGGAAGTCCGCGAGCATAATCTTGACGGTGTCCGTCGGCATCGGCGGCGCACCGGGCGGAGCCAGCAGCAGTTTTCGGCCACCGCGCCCCTTGAGCAACCGGCTGCAGGCGCGGCCGCGCCGGGTCAGCCGAGCATGCGGCTTTGCAAGCGCCGCATGCCCTTCAGCCAACGCTCCGGGTCGTTGGCTTTGCGCCGCATGTACTCACCGACTTCCGGATGCGGCAGGATCAGGAACTCTTCCTTGCCGAGTCCTTCAAGCGCATATTCAGCGACCTGCTCGGCGCTGAGGACCCCGTCGACGCCGGCGACGCCACCACTCTCGTCGCCGCCGAGCATGGCCGTCTGCACGGCTTGCGGACAAAGTACCGAGACTTTCAGCCCGCGATCGCCATAGGTGATCGAGAGCCACTCGGAGAAGGCCACGGCCGCGTGCTTGGTCACGGCGTAGGGTGCCGAACCGATCTGCGTCAAGAGCCCCGCGGCGGAAGCGGTGTTGAGCAGGTAGCCGCCGCCGCGCTCGAGCATCCGCGGCACCATCGCGCGGGCGGCGTGGACGTGCGCCATGACATTGACGTCAAAAATGCGCTGCCACTCGGCATCGGCGACCTCTTCGCCGCCGATCACCAAAATGCCGGCGTTCGAGCAGAACAGATCGATTGGGCCGTGCTCGGCCTCGATCTCCTCGACGACCACAGTGATATCTTCATGCCGGCCGACGTCGGCCCGCATCGCCGTGCCACCGATCTCCACCGCCACCCGGCGCAAGGCGTCGCCATCGAGATCAACCACCGAGACCTGACGCGCACCGCCGCGCGCAAAGCGCCGCGCCAGCGCCCGGCCGATCCCCGACGCGGCTCCTGTCACGACAATATTAAGACCTTGGATCTCCATTTGCTGCCGCCCTGTCTAGTCGACCGGATGGCGCCGGAGTTCAAGCCTCGCCACCTGGTTGCGATGCACCTCGTCGGGACCGTCGGCCAGACGGATGGTGCGCGCTGCGACCCACGCCCGGGCCAGGCCGAAATCGTCGCTGACGCCGGCGCCGCCGAAAGCCTGGATGGCGCGGTCGATCACCCGCAGCGCCATATTGGGGGCGATGACCTTGATGCCGGCGATCTCCATGCGGGCGGCCTTGTTGCCGACCGTATCCATCATCCAGGCGGCTTTCAGCACCAGCAGCCTGGCCTGTTCGATATCAAGCCTAGACTCAGCGATCCGTTCCAGAGTGACGGTCTGCGCGGCGATCGGCTTGCCGAAAGCGATCCGCGTCTGGACGCGGCGGCACATTGCCTCCAACGAGCGCTCGGCGATGCCGACCAGCCGCATGCAATGGTGGATGCGCCCGGGTCCGAGGCGACCCTGGGCGATCTCGAAGCCGCGCCCCTCGCCCAGCAACAGATTTCCGGCGGGCACGCGCACATCCTCGAAAAGCATCTCGGCGTGGCCGTGCGGCGCATCGTCGTAGCCAAATACCGGCAGGTGGCGGACGACCTTGACGCCGACGGCGTCCATCGGCACCAGAATCATCGATTGTTGGCGGTGCAGTTCGGCGTTTTCGTCGGTCTTGCCCATCAGGATCAGGATTCGGCAGCGTGGGTCCATGGCACCCGAGGTCCACCATTTGCGGCCGTTGATGACGTACTCGTCGCCGTCGCGGCGGATCTGGCAGCGGATGTTGGTCGCATCTGAGGAGGCGACATCGGGTTCGGTCATCGCAAAAGCCGAGCGGATGGTCCCGTCAAGCAGCGGCATCAGCCAGCGCTGCTTATGCTCAGTCGAGCCGTAGCGGGCCAGCACTTCCATATTGCCGGTATCGGGAGCAGCGCAGTTGAAGACCTCGGGCGCGATGCCCGAGCGGCCCATTTCCTCGCAAAGCGGCGCGTACTCCAGGTTGGTCAGGCCGGCACCGTGTTCGCTCTCGGGCAGGAAGAGGTTCCACAGCCCTGCCGCGCGCGCCCGGCCCTTCAGGTCCTCCATGATGGGCGGCACTTCCCAGCGCGACGCCGCCGCCGCGTGCTGCTCGGCATAGACCCGCTCATTGGGGAGAATCTGCTCGGCCATGAAGCCGCGCACTCTTTCGAGAAGTTGTTTGACGCGATCTGAATATTCGAAGTTCATGGCCGGGTCTCCTTTTGCACCGGGCGTCTTAGCAGGTGGGTGGCAAAGAGCAGCGTCTCGATGCGAAGGCTTCGGCCAGCCGGCGAGTGATCGTAGCGGATCCGATCAGAACGCGCCGAGCGGTGATTGCCTCGCCATCGCGCAAGCGGCCGTCAAGGCGGCGACGGCAGGCCCGGGATCAGAACGCGCCGAGGGCGGCCACGTCCTCGAGAATCCGCTCGGGATCGGTGGATGAAGCCGCCGCACTCCAGCGCACCACGAGATTCGGGTGTCGGGTCTCCTCGAAGCCCACGCGGACGGCACGTCGCGGGTTGCCGGGGTGCGCGAAGAAGGCCCGGGCGTTGCCCCAGTTGCCGAAGGCGAAGCGAAAGAGTTTGCCCATACAGAACTCAGCGTCAGACGAATACTAAATATAAGCGGCGGCAATTGCCGAAGCTTTAGTCACGCATTTTTTCTAATCAAAGAACCCTGCAGGATCGAAAGCAATCCGGCCTCATCGCGCCATTATGCCCCGCAGACGAAGCGTGGCACCAGCCAGCGATTGGTGGAGCGCGTCAGGTAGTCGCTCGGCACTCCATTGGGATAGGCGAAGAGATCGGCTCGGGCTGGACTGATCCTGGTCGAGATGAGCCTGCCCGCAGCCCGGACGTTCCTGGTGCACGCATCGTAGTTGTCGATTCGGGCGAAGTTACCCGCCCCTTGGACACCCTCGGTCCCGGCACCAACCGCAACATAGATTCCGAGTTCGGGATCCGAGAGGTGTCGAGCCCAGAGGGACCGATCCATTTGCGACCAGGGGGTGAGGCGATGACGAAGGACGAAACATGCGTATCGGGCTGATTCGAATGGCTGTGCTTGAAGCTTTTTCCCACGCCCTAGTCCTGCCAATCCCGCACCGAGCCATCATCGAAACTCAAAGCCACGCAATGCGCCGGCAGGGTCGAGCCCGCCCGCTCCGCAGGAAGTCATTGAAGGGGAACGAAAAGGGGGATGACATTGAAAGCTGCGCCATCGACGGTCTGCCGATCGTTCTCGAGCACCGTGTGATCGCGCGCAATCCAGGAGTGGTACGCCAGCACCGGGATGCGGCCCGTGTGGAAAAGCCGGGGGATTTCTGACGAAACCGTCAATCCGTCCGTCCGTGTGATTAATGATGATCTCGGATTTCCACCTACCGCCCATCAATCTTTCCTGACAAGCGATATTTAATAACCGCAAAGCCGAGCCGGTCGAGGCGACGGCGCAGATCGTTGAATCGGATGCCGGCAGCGGCAACTCCGCTCAGGATTCATGCCGGGACAGTTTCGTGTCCGGACACGCACCGAAGCGAACTCAATGCACCGGGAAAGCTGAATCGATCGGGGCCTCGGGGTGGGTCTCTCATCGGCGGCTCGCGAGAGCTCCGAGTCGGCGCGCGAGCCGTTCGACGAGAGGTGCGCGGGCTGGGTCGTCGACGAGGTTTTCGAGCTCGAAGGGATCCGATGCCAGATCGTAGAGCTCGAGGCTCGGGCCCGCGTCCTCCTGGGTCTCGATGTACTTCCAGCGCGAGGTGCGGATCGCGCGGTTGGGCTGCACGATCAGCCCCGAGGAATTCTGGATCAGAAGCTCTCGCCGGAACGGTCCGGCTGCGCCGGCCAGCAGCGACACGAGACTCTGGCCGTCGCTTTTATGAATCGGGGCCGTGCCGGCCAGTTGCAGGAGTGTCGGGGCGAGATCGATCCCGGCCACCATCTGTTCGCGCTCGCCGGCTTCCACGCCGGGGCCACGCATCAGTAGCGGCACGCGGATCGCTTCTTCGTAGGAGGTGAATTTCGTGCCGAGCCAATGCTCGCCCCAATGCAGGCCATGGTCGGAGGTGAAGACCACCAGGGTATCGTCGGCCAGGCCGAGCGTCTCCAGCAGATCGAGCAATCGGCCGACGGCCTCATCGACCGAGACCAGCGACTCGAACTCGCGGCGGCGCAGGGCATCGCGTGCATCGATGGTCCCGGGCGTCACCTGGCTTTGATGCCAGCGGACGTAGGCGGGCTTCCTGGAAACATCGCTTTCCTGCCAGTTCGGCGGTCGCCAATCGGGCAAAGCATCGAAGAGGCCGACGTGCCGTGCCGCCGGAATCGCGGGGTCGTGCGGAGCAAAGGGTGCAAAGACAGCAAAGAAGGGCTGGTCGGCGTTGCTTCGCACGAAGCGCTCGGTCAGCTCGGCCAGCACATCGGTCGAGTAGTCGGTGGCGGGAAACTCGCGGAAGCGACCGTTCTGGTTCAAGCGAAAACCATAAAAAGCACCACCCGCGGCCTCGAGAAAGGTGTGCCAGGCGTTCCAGCCCGGTAGCGTCCTCTCGCCGAGTGCGAGGGTGTCGTTCAGGTACTTGCCAAAATAGCCGGTGCGGTAGCCAACCGCCGCAAGCTGCGGTCCGAGCGTCTCGGCGTGATCAAGCGTTGCGGCGCCGCCGTTGCCGACCAGGCCGTGGCGATGGGCATGGCGCCCGGTCAGCAGGCTGGCTCGGCTCGGCGCGCAGATCGCCGTGGTGGTGAAGGCATTGCGGAAGCGCAAACCCTCGCCGGCGATCCGGGCAAGAGTTTCCGGCATGGCGTCGAGCATCTCGGGGCGCTGGTCGTCGGTGAGGATGAGCAGAATATTGGGCTGGTGGTGTCTGGGTGCGACGCTATCGACAAGCGCTGCGACACGGTTGACCAGACAGCGGGCGAAAACGCTGCCGCTGCGTCCGGGAGCGGCAGCGGCAGCCGTCGTCAGGCAGGCGGCGTGTTCTGGTTCGCGGCTGTAGTTTGACGGCACCGCCGCGCCGGGATTTTTGTCAAGACATAAAAAAACTATCGTCGAAAAGAGGCGGGGATCGCGCTTCAGGGGCTGGCCGACGATCTGATGCTGCAGTCGCGCCAGCGCGGCGCGTGCGACGCCCGAGGCAATCGCCGCCTGACATTTTTGCGCGCGGTCCGGGTCCAGCGCCGGGGCCGGGCCGGTCTGAGGCGGACGCTCGTCAGAAATCAGCGCGAAGATCGCGGCGGGCAGTTCCGGTGCACAAGCCGGAGCGGCGTGGGCACTGGCGCAGTTCAGCTGGCCCCGGGCTGCACAGCGCGCCGTCGCGAGGATGCTGGCGCTCAGGTCGCTCAGGTCGGCGCGGGTTTGGCAGCGAGCTTCGACCGGCGCCGGGTTTGCCACCAGCACCGATAGGGTCAGCGTCAGGAGAAAAAACCGCCTCGACCAACCGCTAGCGAAGGCGTGGCGGCGCGCACCATCGGCCCGGGGCTGGGTGCAGATCGTCGCGGCGGCTCTGGTCGGATGGAGGGCCATGGTGCGTTGATTTCGGGACCTCGGGTTGGTCGTTGGCGGTGAGGCTGAGGGCGCTTTCGTTTGGGAGCATGGCTCGTTGGATTCGGGACCGCGGGTTGGGGGTGCGCGGCGCACGCTAGCACGAACCGGCCCGGTAGTCTTCCAGAGCGTGACAGTTGAGGCGGCGGCCGAACCCGAGTCTCGGAACCCGCCCCCGACTGCGATCGCGTACGTCCAGAGCGAGTCGGTTGCGGCAGCCGCAGGGCGGGTGCGAAGCTGCGCCCGGGCGCGCATGGGACGTTTCGACGACAGGACGATCCTCGTCATAGGGGCCTCGGCCGGCATCGGCGCGGCTCTGGGGCAGCGCCTCGCCGCCGAGGGCGCCTGCGTGTATCTTGCCGCGCGGCGGGTCGAACGCCTCAAGGAGATTGTCTCCGCGATCGAGACGGCCGGCGGCCGCGCCCACGCCCACGCCTGCGATCTCGCCGACGCCGACTCCACGGCAGCTCTCTTTCGGACACTCGAACGGGATGGCGTCGTGCTTGACGCGATCGTCAACACCGCTGCCGTCCTCTGGGTCGAGCCCTTCGTCGACCAGGTCGAGGACCGCTGGAACCGCATGCTCGCCACCAATCTCGGCGGCGCGATGCGGGTCACGCAACACGCACTGCGCGCCATGCTGCCGCGTGACGCGGGTCATATTCTGCACCTGACCTCGACTGCGGCAGGGCTCCCGATTCCGATGTTGGCCGTCTATTCGGCGACCAAGGCCGGGCTGAGTCATTTCCTTGCGGCATTGCGCGGCGAATACGGCCGCAGCCGCGTGCGCTTCACGGAACTAAGAATCGGCAATACCGGCGGTACCGAGGCCGGTGGCGCAGCCGAGGCTGGAATCACGGCCGAGGCGGGCGCGCAATTGATGCGCTGGACGGGCCTGCCCGAAATGCTCGCCGTCGAGGATGTGGTCGAGGCCGCGCTCTTCATTCTGGCCTCACCCCCACACGTCCGACTCGATCTTCTGGTGGTGCGCGAGCGGGCCGAAATCCCGACATAAGGATTGATATGGTAGGGGTGCACGATTGGTCAGTCGAGTTGACGCGGGGCGACTCTCGACGCGCGGCGTGGTTCGTCGTTGGGACCCTTGCCCTGGTGGCAGCCGCCTCGTCTCCTGCCCTCAGCGCGAAACCGCCGCCGCCGAAAGCGGGCGCCGTCCCGATCGAACTCGAGCATCTCGCCGAGGCGAGTGGTCCCGGTCTGCGCGCCGGAGGCAGCGATGCGCCGGAACTCGATCTCGCCGGCCGCCGCGTGCGCTTCGTTGCTTCGGTCGAGGAACTCTCCCAGGAGCCGGGCGAGTCGGCGACCCTCGCCCTCTCGCACGACGGCTCGCGCGTGGTGCTGCGCCTGCCCGGCCCGCTCGAGTTTCCAGAGCGCCTTGACCCTTCGAAGGAGTGGGAGGTGATCGTCCGCATCGATCGCCCAGAGACGCTGAAGGGCGGCATCAAGGCGTTTGCGGTGGGACCAGATATTCTGGTCAAGACACCCGGTCCACCCGGCGAACTACGGCGTGACGATGTGGTCCTCGAGGTACTGGGCTCTGATTTTTTCGACGCGCCCGCGCTGGATGACTTTGAATCGGCCAAGCCTCTTTACGGCCTGAAGGTACTGGTCCCTGGCAAAGTAAATGAAAAATTTATGAAGCCCGGACCGGTTGCGCTGGCCCGCTCACGCGACAGCCAGGGCCGCGAGGTTTTCGATTCCCGCAGCATGACGGGCGCGACGGACGGCAGTCAGCGCGCGGTGCGGTGCGTGTATCGTATCGAGGGGGGTCACCTGCGCAATATCGGCTACGGCTCGGTCGATTTGGCGCCAGACGGCAGCCGTCAGAAGGAGGTCTGGGTCGATTTCGAGAAGGATACCTTTCGCGACACCTGGTCGGCGCGGCGCAAACCCTTCCCCCAGAACACCTATGCGTCGGGCTGCATTGCGACTGCGATTTCTGGGTTTCCCTTCGGCCACAGCAACGTGGTGCGCTTCTGGGTCTTTGGCGGAAGCGGTATGCCGGCCCCGCTCTACGCTTTTGTCGATGGAGTTGGAGGGCTTGACATGCCGGGTGGGCAACGCGAAACGTCGCACGTCCGGGTTGGGCTCGACGTGCGACGGGTCGCGCGTCAGATCGACCTTCCCGAGGAGTGGCGCCGGGGCGCCGAGGCCGCCGCTGAAACCTGGTATGCGGGCGATGCGGAGTATTGGCTGGCTGCGTCGCGGCCGCGTCATATTCTGCGCTTCGAGGGACCGTTGGGCCCTTCGGGCTCGCCGAAGGTACGCATCGATCGACTTGCCAAGAATTGACAAGACAGCCTTCCCCACCGAACTTGAAGGAGTTCTGCGGCGGTGGTGTCCGGCCCGGGACAGGGAGCGCCCGCCGGCCTCGAGCAGGGCTTGCTGCATTCAAGAGGCAAACCCCGACCGAGCGGCCAGTCTCGGGCCGGCCCGCTTCTGCCCTCAGCCGCCCTGCACGGGTGCGGTCACAGGAGCCAGGCAATCGATGGCGAGACCGTCGCCGTCGCGAGCGTGATCGCCGACGGCGACGATGCCGAGGCGGGTGCGACCGACTGGGGCGCGGAACTCGGCGAGCGGGCTGCAGGCGGGTTTGGTTTCCGAACTGACCCAGGCCCGGTGGATGGCGCGCAGGGTGGCGGCGTTTTCATAGCCGCTCGAGTCCCGTGTGTCGGGAGAGTCGCCCGACCTCCGCACCAGCATCGTTTCAGCCCGCGGGCTCTCGCAGCTTGACGTCGGGTCGGTGGCACCGAAGCAAAGGCCGAGACGCACCCGGCATTCGCCGTCGATTCCGCCGCCGTCACACGCCGGATCGCCGTCTTGGCAGATGATTTGCGGCAGCCGTCGTTCGGCAGACGAGCGTGCCGCCTGCCCGCCGCTCGACGCGCGCCCGTCACTTGGCTGCGGCACCGCCTGCCCGCCGCTCGACAAGCCCGTCGCTTGCGCGTCGCCGGACGCCAACGCTGTCACATGGCTGTCGGCCAATCCCGGCGAAACAGCCTCGGCCTCGGGCAGCAGCCACCCAGCCATGCAATCGTTGCGCGTCGCCGAATGACTTCGCACTCTTTCCTCGAAACAGGCTTGATCGGGGCCACACAGCCCTTCGATCCACACGGGTGAAGCAAAGGCCCGTCCGCCGCCCGTTTCCTGCACCCGCACATGGACGAAGTCGTTGGGATCGTCCACCACAGCTTCTGCGAGCAGGGTGCAGGCCGCGGCCTCGCAGTCGCGACGCGCGATCAGATCGCCGCCTTGCAGCACCTCGATCACGAGCGGGCCACCGCTTCCCAGGACGCGAACCTCGATCGGCAGCCGACTTCCGAGCTGCGCTTGAAGCACGGCACCCATGGGCTGTCCGCTCACGCTCAAATCGAGATCGATCCGCGCCCCATTGGTGGCCCAGCAGCGCCGTGCCCGTAATTCGTCAAGCAGAATGGCACGGCTCAGCGTTTCTCCGCGACAGGCGGTCAGTCCCGTACCGAGGAGGGCCGGACTCTGGTCGGTATGATGGTCGTCCGAGACGCCGAGCAGGCCCAGCCGGAAGCCCGCCCGAAGCGCCCAGAGGGCGTTGCCGAAACCGGGCTCATGGTCGCCGTTCGCACCGCTGTTCCAGACTTCGACGTTGGTGGTCACGTCGTCGTCGATCTGGTCCCAATAAACCTTGAAGACGTCGGCTGGGTGGTTGACGTGCGCGGCGGCCTGGCCCGCCGCGACCGCAGGGCCATGAAAATTATAGAAATCGACGGCCTCGGGACAGTCCTGGCTTGGACATAGAGCGACTTCGTCAGACAGAAAATAGGCGTTCATATGCCAACGGTGGGTCCACTCGACGCCGGTGAAAGTGATGAACTCTCCGGGCTCGTGGAAGGAGGCCGCAGTCTGCCGCAACACTTCCCATTCCGGCATCGTCAGGAAAGCATCGTGGTCGGTGAGGGCGACGAAATCCAGATCGAGGAGGTCGCGAGCTTTCAGGAAAAGACCATCGGGGCTCCCGGTTGCGTCGTTCGAGAGGCCGGAGTGGCTATGGAGGTCGCCGTAATACACCGCGGCGCCGGCGGACCCGGGATGCAGTCCGGCCCAGAGCAGGACCATGAGGACGACCCGACAGAGAAGTCCGGGCCGGCGGTCTCCGCGGCAAGCGGAACTGCCGGGGTGGTCCCGCAAAGTTCGAGGCTGGCGGAAGGGCATGGTGTCTACTGTTATCCCGGGCCGCCGGGTCGGAACAAGCCCTTTCCTGGGGGACGACGGACCTGCCTCCGCCGTGGCGGATCGTGGCGGTAGCTTCGCCTGGCATCCCAAGGCTGGAGGCCGGCCGAAGGGCGCGGTCCGCCGTGGCGGGCCGCGCCGCTGGTTTCGCCCGACAAGCCCTTGGCCCGATATCTGCCGAGGCCCTACTTGATCGACAGCCCGATTTATTGGGGATTTCAGCTCTCGTCTAGGGGTAGACCCGGAGAAGACACCTTGACTTCCCTGATGGATCGGCCGATGCTCTAAAGGGATCTGTCGAAGGGAACCCGATGAAAGCTGCGGATCAACCCGATACCGAAATCCAGCCACCAGCTACGGCGGCGTCGCTCGAAGAGCCGGCAGCCCTGCTCGAAGCCGTGCTCGATGCCACGTCCGACGCCATCATCGTGATCGGCGCCGACGGCGGCGTGCGCGCCGCCAACGCCGCCTTTCGCAAAATGTGGGCCGTCACCGAGGGCCCGGGCGAGGGCGTGCTCACGGTTTTTGGTGTCTGCACGGCTCTGCTCGAGCAACTAGCCGACCCTGAAGCGGCGCGGGACCAGATGTTCGCGCTGCTGGCGAGTGGCACCGAGCCCGGCGGCGGCGAAGCGGCCCTTCGTGACGGCCAGGCCATCGATTACCATTGGCAGCCAAGATTGATTGACGGCGTGCCGAGCGGTGGCGTGCTGCGTTTCAACGATGTCACCAATCAGCGTCGCGCCACCGAGCGCCTGAGCGATGCGGTCTGGGTGAATAGCGCGCTTGGCGCACTGCGGCGCAATCTGGAATGGTCGTCGGATGTAGCTGTCATGCTGCACCGGCTTTGTCGCGCGACCTGCGAGACGATGGGTTCCGATGCCAGCCACACCTATCTCTGGCGCCGCGATGAAAAAGATTTCTCTCTTGTCGCCGGTCATGGCGACCGTGAAGAGCAATGGCAGGCCTTGCGCGAGATGCACCTCGACGGCGAGACCCTCGGCGGACTGATGGCCGCCTTCGAACGCG
Organism: Deltaproteobacteria bacterium; assembly: GCA_009885395.1. GTDB lineage: Bacteria > Desulfobacterota > Binatia > UBA12015 > UBA12015 > SXLG01. The sequence continues at coordinate 12,958 of VFKT01000164.1, forward strand.
ATGAGGTGATCGAGGTTGCGATCGACCACCTCCCCGAGGCCCTGCGGGAAAACGTAGGGCAGAACCTGGGCGTGCGTTCGACGCTTTTGATGGCGCTGCGCCGGGGGGAGGAGCTGATCGGTTTCCATACCGCTTGTCTGCGGCGGCCAGCGGCGAACTTCCAAGCCCGCCATCTGCAGCTTGCGCGGGGTGTGGCACCGCTGGTTTCGCTGGCGATCGAGAACGCCTTGCTGGTCCAGGAACTCACCCGCTCGGGGCGGCGCAAGGTCGATTTCCTCAGTGTCATCTCGCACGAGATCCGCACGCCGCTGCATGTGATTTTGGGATGGACTAGTCTTTTGCTGGACGGCTCGATTCTGCCCGGTACCGAGGAGTTCCGCGACGTGGTGGCGCGGATCGATCGAAGCGGTCGGCAGATCGGCCAGGTGATTGATGCGGCAGCCGACCTGACCCATGTGGAGGGTTTGCCCGGAGCCACCCCCGTCGACGTTGCGGCTTCGCTGGAGGACATCTTTCACGATGTCGAGAGCGAGACGCGAGCCGAGTTCGAGAGCAGCGGGCTCGCGTTTGCTTGGAGCTTCGAGCGCAGCCTGCCGCGGGTGCGGGGCGAGCGCGAAAAGCTTCGAGCCGTGCTGCGCAACCTGGTCTGGAACGCGCTTCGTTTCACGCGTGAAGGCAGCGTGACGGTTGCGGCGCGCCAGCGGGCGGGAGGCGTCGAACTGGCGGTCAGCGATACCGGGATCGGCCTTGGGCCGCAGGCGCTGGGGGCGATTTTCGAGCCTTTCCAGGCCATCGGACAGCCGGTTCGCGGCGAGGCCAGCGGAACCGGGCTTGGGCTGCATGCGGTTCACGGCCTGGTCGAGACCCTGGGTGGCGAGATCGAGGTCGAAAGCGAGGTCGGCGTCGGTTCGACCTTCCGGATCTGGCTGCCGGCGGTGGCCGAACCCCGCGTCGCAACGGCCTGACGCCCGTCCCGCAAGTCCAGGGCGAGCCACCCGTCTGCGTGTTCCGGCAATCGACCGGGCCCTCGAGGTCGGCGCAGATCGGTCGCCGAGGTTGACCGGGTCGTTGCGGTGCGCGACACAGCAACGAGCGGGAAATCGGTCCCGGCGTCAAACGGAGGTTTTTCACATGAACGCACGATGGACGTTCGTCGCTGGGGCGGTGCTTGCCACCAATCTGGCGGGTTGCGCGTATCTGAGGACACAACAGGCTGAGCAGATCGATCCGATGCTGGCCGCTGCCGGGTTCCAAATGCGCCCGGCGGATTCGCCCGAGAAGCTCGAGCAACTCAAGACCATGCCGCCGCTGAAGGTCGTCCCCCGGCAAGAGGGCGATCAGACCTTCTTCGTCGTGGCCGATCCCGACGCCTGCAAATGTCTGTATGTCGGCAATGCCAAAAATTATGAGCGTTACGAGCGCATCTCGCTGCGGCAGGAAGCTGCCCAGACCCGGCTCGAGGCTGCCGAGATGGACGAAAATGCCTCGATGGAGTGGGGCATGTGGGGTCCCTGGGGCGGTTGGTGATTGACTGACGCCAGGCAGCGGGCTGCAGCGGAGATCTGATCCGCCGCGGCTCGATGCCGGCCTCGGCTTGCTCGACCACCAGCCAGAAATCGCGCGGACTGAGCCGTCTTCGGGGAGCAAAGCCGACCCGCAGTTCGGCTTGACTGACGATTCGACAGGAATCGAGCGGACCGCGGTTCCTTCGAGGGCCGCAGTTCGGCTTGATCAAGGGCCAGCCGGGAATCGCGAGGCAGCAGCTGCCCCTCGGGGTCAGTGGGGCCGGCGCTCCTGTAGAAGTTTTGCGAAGGCGGTGTTTTCGCGCTGGCGCGCTTCGCCGGCGTCGGCCGAGCGCCAGCCGATGAGGAGCTGCTTGGTAGCCGCCAGCGACGCTCTCGGTTGCGCCGCAATTTGCGCTGCCAAATCAAGCGCCGTCGCAGTAAAATTTTTTTCGGGCAGAAGGCGCCAGACCAATCCGCTCTCGAGAGCCTCGGCGGCGTCAATCCACCCGCTTGAGAAGAGCATCCAGGCGGCATTCTGCCAACCGATGCGACGCGGCAGCAGCACACTCGAACCTGCTTCGGGTGCGACTCCAAGAGCCGAGAACGGAGTCTGGAAGCGGGCTCGCGGCGAAGCCAGCACCAGGTCGACATAACCGAGCAGGGTGACGCCGAGTCCGACGGCGAGGCCGTCAATTGCCGCCAGCAGGGGCAGTGGCAGGCGGTCGAGATTCGTGAACAGCCGCTCTGCAGCCGCGGCGATGGCCGCGCCCGCCTCTCCCGCGTTCGCCTCTTGCAGCACGGCAACATCCACGCCGGCACAGAAAGCCGGGGCGCGACCGGCCAGCAGCACGACCGACACGCTCTCATCCTGCCCGGCCGCTTCAAGGGCATCGGCCAGTGCGTGATAGTGCGCGAGGTCGAGCGCATTGCGCTTCTCGGGTCGATCGATCGTGATCTGTCGCACCGCCCCCAGCGTCTCGCTCAGGATCATGCCGACCCTTGAACGATCCCCGGCGGGGTCATGCAAGCAAGGCACGTCGACGCGAGGTTGCTCCGGGTCGCCGGATGCAGAAAGAAAAGGCATGGCGATGACGACGCGAGCCGTGGTGCAGACCGCACCCCGCAAGCTCGAACTGCGAACCAGGCCCTTGCCCGAAATCGACGACGATTCGGCTTTGCTGCGGGTCGAGGCCTGCGGCATCTGCGGCAGCGATGCCGAGCAATACTCGGGCGTCCTGCCCGGGCCCTGGCCGAGTATCCTTGGGCACGAACCGCTCGGCGTGATCGAGCGCATCGGGGACCGGGTCGCCCGTCGTTTCGGGGTGGATGTCGGCGATCGCCTCCCTTTTCAACCCGCTTGGTGCGGGCTTTCGCTGGGCGGTGGAGATCCCGGGCACGGGGCCCGGCGATAGCGTGCTGATCCTTGGGCCGGGGCAGCGCGGCCTGGCCTCGGTGATCGCGGCGAAACGGGCGGGTGCGCGGCAGATCATCGTCACCGGCTTGTCGCGGGATCGGCCTAAGCTGGACCTGGCGCTTACGTTGGGCGCAGACCATGTGATCGACATCGAGCAGGAGAATGTGCGGCGACGGCTCCGCGAGTTGACCTACGGCCGCGGCGCCGATGTTGTGGTCGAGGTTTCGTCCTGTTCCCGATTTTATAAGCGATCTGATCGTCGTGAAGGAACTGACGATCCTGGGCGCGTTCGGCGTGGCCCGCCGTTCCTATCAGGCGGCGATCGAACTGATCGAATCCGAGGCGATCGACCTGAACCCGCTGCATACGCACGATTTTGGCCTGGAAGACGCCGAGACCGCGATCCAGACGCTGGCTGGCGAGATTCCGGGTGAGAACTGTATCCACGCCTGCATGCGGCCCTCGCTGGGCTGAAATCGGGCTGGCACCAGAGGCAACTCAGTGCGATGAAGTCGCGGTCCCATCTCTCTTGCCCGCCTTGGGCTGAAATCGGGCTGGCACCAGAGGAGGCAGGATCATGTTCGGAGTGGGCAGAGGTTGCGGGATGTTTTTCCTGGCGCGAAAGCGCGCCGATCGGTGTCTGATAACAGACAAGCAAATTTTATTGCGCCTCCTGTTGGCAGCGCTGTTTACGCTCGCCGCGACCAGCACCGGCTTTGCCCAGTCTGGCGATCCGACCGGCTGCGATGCGCGAAAATTTACCGCGACGATGGGCGTAACGCGTCATCTCTCGCGTTGTGTCGGACGGGAACAGCGCGGTTCGGCGACGTCCCGAAGTTGTACCGCGCAGATCGCGCGGCGGTTTGAGCACGTCATCGAACGAATCGAGGCGCATGGGGGTTGCTCGCGGAAAGGCGACGCGAGCGTTCTGGTCGGGATCGCGACCCGGTTTGTCGAGGACCTCGAGCGCACCTCCTTCGCCAAAGGTCCGGGGGTGGCAACGCCGACGGCCGCTCCGAGCCCGCAGCCCTCGTCGTCCTCTCAAAAACCAACCGATCCTGAAATCTCCGCGACGCCAGCTTCACCTGCCGCCGGCGCGACCCCACAGCCCGAAATCACGCCGCAGCGCCCGCACAAGCCTTAAGGGGAAGAGCTTTTTTGTGGCTTGCGCGCCGCCCGCGCTTCGCTGCGCCGGCGCGCCTTCGAGGCGGCCCACGAGCAGACCGGACAGGCGTCGAAATCATGGCCGCGTGCCGGGCAGGACGTGCGCCCGAACCAGATCATCTGCAGGTGCACCTTGGCCCAGAGATCCGGCGGGAAAAGGAGCTTGAGATCGCGCTCGGTCTCGACCACGTTGCGGGCCCGCGACAGTCCAAAGCGTGCCGCCAGCCGGTGGATATGGGTGTCGACCGGAAAAGCCGGTACGCCAAAAGATTGGCTCATGACGACGCTCGCCGTTTTATGACCGACGCCCGGCAGAGCCTCCAAGGCCTCGAAGCTGCGCGGCACTTCTCCCCCGTGTTCGACCTCGATACGACGGGCGAGTTCGGCGATGTTCGCCGCCTTCTGCGGCGCGAGGCCCACCGAGCGGATGTGCCGGAGGATGCCCTCCCGGCCAAGTCCCGCCATCGCATTTGGCGTGGGCGCGGCCTGAAAGAGAGCCGGCGTGACCAGGTTGACCCGCACGTCGGTGGTCTGGGCCGAGAGCACCACCGCCACCAGCAGGGTGAAGGGATCGTCGTGCTGCAACGGAATCGGAGGCTCGGGATGCAGTGCATCGAGGATCTCGGCGATCCGCTGCACCTTCGCGCTTCGAGCCGCAGACGTCGGCCGCGACGCCGCCGCGGCCGGTCGTTTAAGCTTGACCAAAGGCTGCCTGCGCCTCAGGTGGAGAGGAGTTTGGCGCGGCGGTCAAGGACCGGCAGAACCACGTCGCGTCCCGCAGGAGGCACGTGCAGGAGAGCCCGCTCGACGCCGGCCTCCTCGTAGCGGGCGAGGGTGGCGGCGTCGGCCGGGGCGCCAAAAACGCTGATGCTGATCGTCGACCGGTCGCGACCGGCAGCGTCCGCGCGCGCCCAGAGGTCGGCGATGCCGTCCTCGATCGGGTTGCGGCCCGCAATCGGCATCCAGCCGTCGCAATAATCGACCACCCGCTGCCGTCCGCTGCCCGAACCGCTGCCGAGCAGGATGGGTGGGTGGGGCTTCTGCACCGGCTTCGGCCAGCTCCAGATGGAATCAAAATTGACGTACTCGCCATGGTAGGCGGCTTCGTCGTTCATCCAGATGGAGCGCATGGCTTCGATGCGTTCACGCAGGATCGCCCAACGGCGGCGGAAGCTGGTGCCGTGGTTTTCCATCTCCTCGGCATTCCAGCCGCCGCCGATGCCAAAGATCAGCCGACCCCCCGAGAGCGAATCGAGGGTCGCGACCTGCTTGGCGAGCACGATTGGATCATGCTCGATAACCAGACAGATGCCGGTCCCGATTTTAAGCTTGGTAGTTGCGGCCGCAGCCATGGCAAGCGCCACGAAGAGATCGTTGGTGCGCAGGTATTCGCGCGGCAACTCCGGTCCGCCCGGCCAGGGGCTGCGTCGCTCGGTGGGGATATGGGTATGTTCTGGGAAAAAGAGCGATTCGAAGCCGCGTTCTTCCACCGCAGCGGCCAATTCTCCGGGTGGCATGGCCTCGTCGGTCGAAAATTGCATGATGCCGAGTTTCATGAATTTCTCCGCGCCCGCAGCGCCGCAACTTCCTTCTCAAGCGCTCGCGCCCGTCGCCCGAGTCCGAGAAGATAGAGGACGAACGCCGCCCAGATGGCGGTATACGCCCCAGCCAGAAACCAGAGCCCCTTCACGCGAGATCCTCCGCTGTCAGCGCCTCGACCTCGTCGTCGAGTGCGGCGAACTGCATTCGTAAGGCGACCAGCCAGGCGAAGAGCAGCGCCAGCGCCACCCCCGTCACGGCAAAAGTCCACATCATGATCGGGTCGGTCAGGCCGGCATCTGGATCCTCGGAGAGCATCACCGCCGGGTGTATGCCCCGCCAGAGCCGGATCGCCACAATCAAGAGCGGGATATCAAGGACGCCAACGACGCCCAACACGGCGGCATAGCGCAGAATCACCTCATCCCGGCCGCCAAGGCGACGCAGCATCAAATAGGAGGCGTAAATCGCCCAGAGCACGACTGTCATCGTCAAGCGCGGATCCCAGGTCCACCACACGCCCCAGATCGGTCTCGCCCAGAGCGGGCCGGTGATGAGCACCAGACTTGTGAAGACCAGGCCGACCTCGGCGCTGGCTTCGGCCAGCCGATCCGCGACGCGACTGCCGCGGGCGAGGTAGGCGACGCTGGCCCCGGCCGTCACCACGAAGCCGCCGAACGCCATCCAGGCCAGGTGGACGTGAAAATAAAAAATGCGCTGCACCACGCCCTGCACGCGCTCGCTCGGCACGACGACGAACACCAGCCAAAGGGCGGCGGTCATGCTGGCTGCGGCGGCGATGGGCAACCAGAGATCGCGCCACGGCCGGGGAGATCCTGCAACGGAATCAGTCCTCGAGGACATGATCGAAGGTCAACCAGCCAACCGTGAGAAAGACAAGATCGAAGACGCAGAGCAGCACCAGCCAGGGGCGGACCGCGGCCGGGGCCTCGCCCACCAGGCCGGCCGAGGTGACGCGCGCCACCGCGATCAGCAAGGGAACGAGCAGGGGAAACGTGAGGATCGGCAGCAGGACTTCGCGCGCCCGGGTGCGGCTCGCCAGCGCGGCACCGAGCGTGCCCACGGCCGCCATGCCGGTCGTGCCGAGCAGGATCGCCAGGCCCAGCAGCGGCGAGGGAGCCAATCGGCTGGTGCCGAGCAGGATCGCCATCACCGGCAGAACCAGGGCTGCGGCGATCAGCAGGAGCAGGAGATTGGCGGCGGCTTTGCCGAGAAAGACCGAGCCCCGATCAATCGGGGCCAGCGCCAGCGCCGTCCAGGCGCCGGCCTCGCGTTCGAGCAGCATGCTGCGTCCGAGCGCCAGCGTTCCGGCCAGCAGCAACGTTGCCCAGAGCAGGCCGCCCAACAACCTGGGTTCGCGCAGGCGCTCGAGTTCAAGCGTGAAGGCGAAAACCAGCACCACCAACAGTGCCAGCAGCAAGAGGGAGAAGAGGATCTCTCCCGTCCGGCGTTCGATCGCGAGATCTTTTCGGAAGATCGTCCACATCAGGTTGCAGCTCCAAGCGCCCGCAACATCTGGCGAGCCGCCGTTTCATCGACCCGGCGGTCGGCGATCTGCTCTAGCTTGCCGCGTTGCAGGGCAAAGATCGAGGTCGCGAGAGCCGAGAGGTCGGCCGGATCATGGCTCACCAGAATCTGTGTGCCACGCGTCCGGTGCTGCCCGAGTTGCTCGATGGCGCGGTCACGCGAGGTGGCATCGAGGCCCGTCAGCGGCTCGTCAAGGAGCAGCAGTTCGGGGTCGTGCAGGGTGGCTCGACCAAGTGCCAGTCTTTGTAGATAGCCCCGCGACAAGGTGCGGGCCGGCCGCTCGGCAACCATGCCCAGGCCGAAACCATCAATCGCACGTTCAACCCTTGACGCTGCCGCCGCGTCTCGTGCCGGGTAGAGCGCGGCGAAAAGCTCGAGATTCTCGCGCACCGTCAGGTCGCGGTAAATCATCGGTTCGTGCGCCACCATGCCGATGCGTGCCCGGACCGGGGCGGTGGCCCCGTTGCGACCGCAGTCCTCACCAAAAAGTCGAACGCTGCCACGAGTCGGGCGGGCGATTCCGGCGAGCAGCCGAAGCAGGGTGGTTTTGCCCGCGCCGTTGGGTCCGACGATCGCGACGCAGGTGCCCGGCAAGACATCGAGATCAAGCCCGGCCAGCACCCGCAGGGCACCAAAACCCTTGACCAGGCCGCGCGCAGCAACCGGCGGGAAGTCCATCGCGGCGATCATTCCGCCCGACTCTGGCGAAGCCGGCGGAAAAGTTCCAACATGGCCTTGGGCCGGGGTCGGGGTTGCCGAGCTTGGGGGAGGTGGTGCGGGTGGTTTCAGAAGTGCGCCGGGTGGTTGGTGTGGCTCTTTTGCTGGCGTGGCTGGCGCCGTCGTGGGTTGTGGCCGCTGGACCAGGCGAGGTGAGACCTCCGGCGACCGCGCCGCGCGAGCCCTTCGTCTCGGCCATCGTGGTCGAACGGGAGACGGGCCAGGTCCTTTTCGAGGAGAATGCCGATCAGCCCTGGCCGCCGGCGTCGATCGTCAAGATGATGACGGCATTGGTCGCGCTTGAGGCGGTCGAGGCGAATAAAGTTGCCTTGACCGACCCGGTAAGAATCTCGCGCCATGCCGCCGCTATGGGAGGCTCGCAAGTCTATCTCGCCGAGGGCGAGATCTTCCCCCTCGGCGAGCTTCTCAAGGCCGTGCTGGTGGCTTCGGCGAACGATGGCTCGGTGGCTGTGGCCGAGCACGTGGGGGGTTCGGTCGAGGCGTTCATCGAGCGGATGAACCAACGGGCGGAGGAACTCGGCCTCACGGCGACGACGCTGCATTCGGTCCACGGCCTGCCGCCTGGCGTCGGTCAGGATGTCGACCGGATGAGTGCGCGTGACCTTGCCACGGTGGCGCGCGCGCTGCTGGCGCATCCGGCCGCGCGCGATTGGACCGGCACCAGCGAAGCGCCGTTCCGCGGCGGCGCTTTTCTCATGCGCAACCACAACCGCCTGCTGCGAACCATGCCGGGTGCCTATGGCGTCAAGACTGGGTTTACGGCGGCTTCGGGGTTTCAGATGGCGGCAGCTGCGCAGCGCGACGGGCTCGACCTGATCGCGGTGGTGCTCGGGGTGCCGGGGAAAGGGTCGAGTTTCGAGCGCGCCCGCGAACTGCTGGAGAAAGGCTTCCGCGAATGGGTTTCGGTGCATCCGGTGCGTGCCGGGGCGCCGATTGGCACGCGCGTGCCGGTGGCGGGTGGCACGCGAGGGATCGTGCGGGGTCGGGCGGTGCGTGATCTGCATTTGCTGCTGCCGCGGGCGGAGGCCCGCGCGATTTCGATCGAGGTTCGGCTGCCGGGTCAGCTTGAAGCACCTGTCGCCGAGGGCCAGGAAATCGGCGAAGTGATCGTCCGACGCGGTGATAAGGTGCTGGCGCAGGTGCCTGTGGTCGCCGATCGTCAGGTCAAGCAGGCGGGCTGGCTCTCGCGTTTCTGGTGAGACCCGGGCGTGCGCGCCCGGGTGGAGCCGCTTGTTTCTGAGCTGGACGAGGTGCCGTGTTTCAGGAGTCTGCTGAAGGTGTCGATGGCGGCTCGGCTGGCGGCAGTATGGCAGCAGGTGCAGCAGGCGCTGTCGCAGCAGCCGGTGTCGAAGCAGCCGGCGTCGAAGCAGCCGGCGCCGCTGCGGGTGCAGCTGGCTTCGGCGCAGCCGGCTTCGGCGTGGACGGCTTCACTTTGGCTTTGCGCTGACCGGGTGCCAGCACCAGATGCATCATGCGGCCCTCGGTGCGGGGTTCGCTCTCGACCCAGCCGGCCTCGGTGAGCTGCTCTGCGATCCGGATCAATTTGGCGCGCCCGAGATCCATATGGGCCATCTCACGACCGCGAAAGCGGAGTGTAAACTTGACGCGCTGGCCGTCGCCGAGGAACTCCTGGGCTTGCTTGAGCTGTCGCCCCAGATCGTGCTGGTCGGTGCCTGGGCGGATGCGCAATTCCTTGACGTGCGTGACGTGCTGGTTGCGCTTCGCCTCGGATTCTTTTTTCTGCTTGGAGAAGCGGAATTTGCCGTAGTCGAGGATGCGGCAGACCGGTGGTCGCGCCTCGGGGGCGACCTCGACCAGATCCAGCCCCTCCTCCTGCGCCCGGCGAAGGGCGTCGTCGGTTGAGACAACGCCGATCTGTGAGCCGTCAGAGCCAACCAGCCGGACCTGAGGCACCCGGATCTGGCGGTTCGTGCGGTGTTCTTCTTCGGGTCGGGTGGGAATGAAACGCGGACGTCGCGGCCTGTGCATGAAACTCCTTCGGTTGGTCCCTTCGGGTCCACGGGCCTAACACAGGATGGGGGTTGAACAAACGGCGCTGGCCCCGGTTGTCGCGGTGGACCCGGCTCGGCCCAGCCGGCATCGTGGCCGAACGTGATCGATGCGTTGCCCCCAATCGGCCGGGTTCTTCTGCTCGGAGCCTCCGGCCTCGTCGGCAGTCAGGTTCTTGAGCGCCTGGCTGGCGTACCCGGAGTCGAGGTTTGCGCCCTGAGTCGGTATCGAAAGCTCCATCTCGAGGCCCCCAATATCACCTGGCTTAGGGCCGATCTGCGCGATGCGGGGTCGTGCGTCGGGCTTTTCGAGGGGGTCGATTTCGTCCTGATGATGGCCGGCGTGGTCGCGACCGCACCGGTGTTGAGCCGCGACCCGATCGGGCCGGTGCTCGATAACCTGCGGATCAGCCAGAATGTTTTCGAGGCGGCGTGGCGCGCCCGGGTGCGCTCGGTGGTCTGGTTGAGCAGCGCGACGGGCTATCCCGAGCGCGCGACCGCCTTGCGGGAGGAAGAGATGTTCGAGGCCGAACCTCCACCGGCCTGGACGCTGCTCGGGGCGCCACCCGCTGGCTCGAGACTCTGGCGCTTGGCCTGGCGGCGCGCTCCGAGGGCCGCACCGCGTTCGTCGCTCTCCGGCCCAGTCTGGTTTATGGCGAACGGGATGATTTTTCTTTGGAAGGTGGTCATTTCGTCCCGGCCCTGATTCGCCGGGTGGTCGAGCGCCACGACCCGATCGAGATCTGGGGGGACGGCAAGGATCGTCGCGATCTGGTTCATGCGGCGGATGTGGCCGAGGCGGCCCTGCATTGCCTGCGTCTCGAGGGAGGGCAGGCGTTCAACGTCGCTTCGGGTGAAAGCCTCTCGATCAATGAGTTCGTGGCGCTTCTGCTCGAAGTCGAGGGCTGCTCAGGCGCGCGCGTGGTCCATCTGGAGGGCCGTCCGCGCACGACTGCCGAGCGGCGCTTCTCGAACGAAAAGATCCGCACCTTGCTCGATTTCGAGCCCCGGATCGCTTTGGATGCCGGATTGAGGCGGACCTGCCGCTGGTTTCGCGAGCATCGCGACCAGACCCGGCGGACGGAATCCTGACGGCCCGCGAAAGAAGCGTGTCCCACCGGCCGCCTCCGTTCGGCGCGAGGCTTGCTGAAAGACATCGCCTTGGTGGGATCGGGAAACCCAGCGGCGTTGGCCGTCGATCTTTTCGGGCAGTCGCAGCAGCGGAGGCGGCAGGAGGATCCCGGCGAGGCGGCAAGAATCGACCGCATCGCGGAAGCGCGGCGAGACCTGCTCGAGCCGCTTGAACGGGACGGCTTCGTGCTCCTGACGAAACGTTTTCAGACGGCGGCGGCGCGCCTCCTCGCGCGGGTCGAGACTTTTTGCGCGGAAGGCCGCCCCTTGATGCCGCCGGTCGATCTGGCGGCACATCCAGGCGGCGTCGATTACCGGCTCGCCCCGCGCCTGTCTGCCGAAGATCTCGGACGTGGAATCGAGTTCCTGCGCCGCCGTACCAGCGCCGTCAATGTCCTCGAGCCGCTGCTTTGCTGTCCCGAAATTGCCGCAATCGCCTTTGACGACGAGATCCTCGATCTCGCCGGGGCTTATCTCGGTTGCCCGGCGCTGCTGGGCTTCATCAAGCTCACCCGATCGTTCGCGAACGATTCCATGCCCTTCGATACCGAGGAATTTCATGTCGACGGCAATGCGACCAGGATTCTGAAGGCCTTCATCCACCTGCACGAAACCGACGCCGAGCATGGGGCGCACGTCCATGTCCGGGGCAGTCATCGAGAGCCGCTCGAAGGCTGGGACGTCAGTGCCCGGGCAACTGAAAAACTAATTGTCGAGCGCTATGGCCGCGAGCGGATCGTCGTCCAATCTGCCGACGTCGGCGACGTCCTGCTCCGACTCAGATCGCGTCGCTGTGGCATCGCCGGAAGAGAGGTTCTGATGGATGTCGGTGTCATCGTCCCGAGCTGGCAGTATTGGGCGAATCCCATCAAGCTTCAGCCGC
>VFKT01000004.1 GCA_009885395.1 Deltaproteobacteria bacterium
CGCGATTGCGATCGCCGTGCTCTGGCTGCCGCGCGGCGGGATGCTTTCGCTCGAAGCCCGCGCGCACCGGTAGAAACCGCCAAACGCATCCGGGGCGCGACGATCAGCGGCGCTTTCGCTCGCGAAACCGGCCTACGCGAGCAGGGCGGCGAGCAGCCCGCTCAGGAAGATGCCGTCAAAGGTGCCGGCGCCGCCGATCGACACCACCGGGGCACTGAGAGTTCCGAGGCGGCGCAGGTTGAGCAGATCGGCACCGACCAGCGTGCCGATCGAACCGGCGACATAAGCCACCGCCGTCGGTGCGTCCGGCACGAGCAGCCAGGCCGAGACGGCCGCAAGCACAGGCGCGAGAAAGAGCGGCATGGCGATGCCCACGCCGGGGACGGGTCGGGCGGTCGCGTACGTCGCGGCTATGACGACCGCCAACGCCGGGAGGGCCGGCTGCAGCAAGCCGTGTTGCACAAAAAGCAGGTGGGTTGAGAGGCCGACCGGGACCAATGCCCCGCCGACATTCAATGCGATGATGGTGCTCTTGCCATCGGCCCGAGGTGCTGTCCGGGCGAGCGGAATGTTGATCAGACTGCCGAGGAAGCTCGCCAGCAAAATCCCGAAATACCAGCGATGCGGCACGGCGATGCGCGCGAAGGTCCACTCGAGCGCCTCCATTTCAAAGAGTGTGAGCAGAAACCCCGCGGCGGCACCGAGCAGCAAGAGTCGCGGCGGGAAGGCCGGGCGCTGGCTGATCGTCAAATGCGTGGATTGTTCAGCCATGCGGCAACCTGGCTCCCTCGATCACGGCGCGTTCAGTGTCTGTCAAGCTTGTAAGTCTGAGACTCGCCATCTCGCCCATATGGTGAAAGGATCCCTCCTCGGCCCAGTATTCATCGAGGGGCTCGACAGATCCAGCGATTTGCGGGGCTTCCGCTCCGATCTTGCAGCTCAAGGCCTGCTCGACCAGATTGGTATCGTAGTTGCGGATCGCAGAGGCTTGCGCGAGGTGCTGGCAGATCTCGACACAAAGGCCACAGCCGATGCATTCCTGATACCGTATTTGAACGGGCTCGGTACCGCCTCGCCCGGCCTTGGAGTTGGCCAGGCTCTCGATGCAGAGGGTAGGGCACGCAGTGACGCAGAGGCCACAGCCCGTGCAGGCGTGGATATCGACGAAGGCAAGATTCGCCGGGCGCGAGGTTTTTCGCAGCGGCGCCGAAAGCCCGTCGAGCCCGAGCTTTTCCCGCAGGAGTTCGATTGCCGTCATGGTCTGAAAATTGAGGCCTGGCGTTGCGTTGTCGCGACGCCGTTTGCCTCAGGTCTACGGCGCCACCGGGCTGCAGGTTTTGGTGAAACGGCCGCGCAACGCGAGCTCGACCGTCGTCCAGGTTTTTGAGACGCCATCGGGGCCCCTATGCTGCTCTTCGCAGGTCTGGTGGATCGAGGCATGGGCCTTTTCGAGTTTGAAGTCGAGCATATCGATCGAGGCTTTTGCCTCCACCGCGTTGTCGGCACCGATCGTGTAGGCGAAGGGCACGCTTCTCGAGACGCCGTTCATCGTGGTTTCGATGTCGATGGTCCCGTTCTTTTCGTCGCCGCGCAGGGCGGTGGCGTGGCCGCGGATGATCGGATCGGGCACGAATTTTTCGAAAAAGAATTCGCGGATCGTCAGGTTACGGGCCGGGTTGTTCGACTCGATCGAGGCGGCGTCAATGCTCATCGTCAGGCCGGTTGCCAGCGCCGTGAATGAATCGGCGCTGGTCGGGCCAGCGAGCGTGGTTTTGGTGAAGGTGCCAGTGACCCCGGTTTTGTCCGTGAACTTGAAGGCGGTCCATTCCATTTTCACCGCGTCGGTCGCGATGGAAAAGGTGCAATCTCCGTTGGCAGTGGCTGGGCGAAAGAGGGCAAAGACGAGAACGGCGCCAGCGCCCAGCGCCAAGGTCGTGGTGCGAATAAATGGGTTCATCAGGATCCTCCGGGCGCGAGGCTAGCCGCAGGTCGGCGCAGACGCACCTCGTCGGCGATCAGCAGTCGAGGCTGGTCGAAGGCGGGCGTTCCCCGGCCCTCGAGCCATGCCCCGGCCGGGAGCCCGGCACAGCCGCCAAGGGGTAGTCCACGGGTCTCGATGGTCAGCAGGATTCTCTGCCGGATATCGCCGAGCTTGAGCGTGACGAGGCCAGTGCCGCAGTCCAGGTTGTTGATCAGCCCGGCAAAACGGAGGCCGCTGGGGGCGGGCTCGCCCCGTCCACCGGGCCCGCCCCCCTGTCCGCCGCCGGGCGGCCCGCAGCGCCCCTCGGCGTCAGCCGCCGGGACAGACGAGGACGAGGGCGAGGGCGAGGGCGACCAAGCCGCCCGCCAGCATCCAATGGGTCGTTCGTTGCATCATCCAGCGCAGTGGCGGCTTTGAAAGCGCAGGTCAGCAATCCGGCAGGGCGCTGCTAGCTTGGCCGCCAAATGGGCGGATCGATCCTGCTGGCCCTGCTCGGCTTGAGCCTGGGCTTCCTCGCAATTCGCGTTGTGGGTGGCTACCCGCCGCCCCCCAAAGAGCTGCGCGCGCTTGACCGGCGCGAGGCCGCGGTGTTTTCGGCGGCCATCGTCGTGCTTTTCCCAGCCGGGGGAAGCCTTGCCAGGTCGGGGGAGGAGGCCGACGTCCTCGGCCACCTCGATCGCTTCGTTGCGGTGCTCGGCTCAAGGAATCAGGGCTTGATCCGTTTACTGGTGCTGGCCGTGGAGCAGGGCACGCTGCTTTTCCCGGCCCCCGGGCAAGGCGGTTGGCGGCGGTTCTCGGCGCTCTCGGCGGAACAACGTGCGCTCTATCTGGCGTCCTGGGGAGCGAGCCGCTTCTATGGACGCCGCCTGGTATTCACCAGTTTGCGCGCTCTGCTGACGATGGGATATTTCTCGGATCCGGTGGTTGAAGACGCCCTCGGGCTGGCCCCGCGCCAGCTGCCTCGCCAGGCCAGTGCCGCAGATTTTCTCTGGCCGCCGCTTGACGAAGCTGGCGCCAGGCAGCGCCGCCTTCGCGAGAGCGGCGGCCTTCCCGAGAGCGGGCTTCTGGCGGATCGGGCCGCCCGGCAGGGCCTTGCGTGATGGGCCAGGTGCGCAGCTTTGCCGACCAGGCGCGCGACTTCGTCGATCGCTGCGATGTGGTGGTGGTTGGTTCAGGACCGGGCGGTGCCGTGGTGGCCTGGCAACTTGCAGAGGCCGGTCGCGATGTCGTTCTGGTCGAGGAAGGGCCGGCCTTTCAGCCAGAAGATTTCGTCACCGATGGCGCGGCGGCGATCCGTCGGCTGCTGCGCGAGGATGGTTTGCGCACGACGCGTGGCAATCTCAGAATGCCGACGATGCAGGCGATCGCTCTAGGCGGTGGATCGTTGGTCAATTCCGCGATCTGCGTCCGGCCGCCTCGCGCAACCCTCGACGGCTGGTGCGAGGAGTTCAACCTTCGGGCGAGTCAACTCTCGGACCTTGAGCCGCATTTCGATGCGGTCGAAGCGGCGATAGGGGTCGCGGCGACGCCCGATGAGGTGCAGGGCCAGCGGAATCTTCTCTTTCGTGAGGGCTGTCGAGTGCTTGGAATCGAGGCCGAGCCCATCCGCCGCAACGTGCGCGGCTGCCAGGGCAGCGGGGAGTGCCTCACGGGCTGTCGCGCGCGGGCCAAGCAATCGACCGATATTTCGCTGGTGCCGCGCGCGCTCGAATGCGGCACACGGGTCTATACCTCGGCCCAGGTGCGACGCGTGCTGGTGCGCGGTCGGCGGGCGGTTGGGGTGTCGGGGAGGATGGTTCGGCCCTTGACCGGCGAAGACGGGCCCGCCTTTCGGATCGAGGCGCGGGCGGTTGTGCTGGCGGCCGGTTGTATCGCCACGCCGGTCCTGCTGGAGAGGAGTGCTCTCGCCGGGACGAGTCAGGCCTGTGGTCGCAACCTGCAGTTCCATCCGGGTGTCGCCGTCATGGGGGTTTTCGATTCGCCCACCGACCCCGGTTTTGGTGCGACCCAAGGCTACCACTCGCTGGCGTTCGTCGAGCGGGGCTACAAGATTGAAACATTCTGGGGTCCACCCGGGGTGCTTGCGATGCGCCTGCCGGGTCAGGGTCTGGCTTATAAGGAAAATCTCGCCCGGCTTCGTCACGCGGCGGTCTTTGATGCCATTGCAACCGTCAACCGCTCGCACGGTCGGGTCCGGCTCCGGCGCGGCTCGCTCGCCCCTCATCTCGATTGGAGCCTCGATCCTCGTGATCTGCCGATCCTCGCCGACGCACTCTGGACCCTGGCGAAAATATTCTTTGCTGCGGGTGCAAAATCGATCCTGCCAGGTGTCGCTGGTCTGCCCGAAGAGATGCACTCCCTCGATGAAGCACGTGTGCTGCGCACCGGGGGGTTTCGCCCAGAGGATCTGCTCTGTACCGGCAATCATGTTTTCAGTACGACCCGCATGCACGGCGATCCGGCGCTGGGGGTGGTCGATGAACTGGGGCGCTGCCATGGCACCGACAATCTTTTCGTGGCGGATAGCGGCATCGTGCCGCGCAGCCCGTCCGTGAATCCAATGCTGGTGACGATGGCCTTGGCGCATCGGGTCGCCGGCGGTGTGATTGCGTCCGTTTGAACTTCGCTCAAGGTCACCCGCCCGGGATCGTTGCCGTTTCGATTGCCGGCCGGAGACTTTGTTTTTCTCCAGCCGTGGATTCGTGCCAAGAGAGGCAAAGCGGCAGCGGTTACGGGTTCAGGGCAGAGGAGGTGAGGCGTGGGTGGGAAGGATAAGAAGGCTCGGGCCGACAGCCACGAGGCAGAGATGAGCGGCGGGTCGGGCGACTCGGAGAAGGTCCGGAAGAAGGAAGCCCGCAAGGCCGAGAAGAGCGCCGAGCGCAAAAAGGCCAAAGCGGATAAGGCTGCAATTGCGGATCCGCTTGCGCTAGAGCCGGCGGGTCGCGCCGAGCGCAAGAGGGCCAGGCCGAAAAAGCCGGCCGGCCAAGACCTCGTGGCGCCCGGCCGCAAAGCGGCCAAGGTGTCCGCGCAGCGGGACCTTGGTCCTGCCGCCATGGTGAGCAGCGCCATCGAGAGCCTTGCCGCTCTGGCGGGTGCCGACGCGCTCGCCGCCAAGGCGAAATCGGTGGCTGGCGGCGTCCGCCGCGAACTGGAAACTCTCGGTGATCAGGTCCTCCGGCGGGTCCAGACCCTGCTTGCGGGCCTTGAGGAACGGCAGCGCCTGCTCCAACGTGAGGTTGCCCACATCGCTGGCCAGATGGTTGGGCAGTTCCGGCGAGGCTTGCAGAGCCAGATGGGGACTCTCCAGCGCCGGGTCGGTGACCTGGAGCGCCGCGCCGCCCGGCTTGAGCGGGCGCTTTCTGCCAACGGTCGCCGCGGGACCTGAAACACTCCGGAAGGCAAGGCGCTGCACCATGTCGAACCCCGCCGGGACGAGCCCGAAGCCTGATGGCGCAGGAATCAGATCGACGATTCTCCGACATTTGCGCCGGGTGCTGGTGCTGGTCGTTGGCGGCACGTTGCTGGTCGTCGGGGTGATCCTGATTTTCGTGCCCGGACCCGCCGTGGTCGTGATTCCGGCCGCTCTCGCCATTTTGGCAACCGAATTTCTATGGGCGAGCCGTCTTCTCGCCAGAGCAAAGTCGCTCCTGCGGTCGGCAAAAGATGCCGACGCAGGGACCGGTGCGCCCCCCTCCGGACAATGATATTCGGAGACGGCCTCGAGCGAGAGTGGCGGAATTGGCAGACGCACTGGACTTAGGATCCAGCGGGCAACCATGGGGGTTCGAGTCCCCCCTCTCGCATCTCAATGGCCTTGGCGGCTTCGAATCCACACTCGGCTAATTCTCCGTCCTTGTTGGAGCCGGGCGGCTTCGTTAATCCGCCTCCCCGATGGAATGCAGCGTGCTTTGTTCGGGGCGGTGACGATGGGTTTTGAGGTGGTCGAAATAGGACCCATCGAGCGAAAGCTCGATATCGAGGTTCCTGCAGAACGGGTTGGCGAGGAGTTTGAGCGGATTTTCCGTTCGGTATCGACGTCTGCCAAGGTCAAAGGTTTCCGTCCCGGACGGATCCCGCGACCGGTGCTCGAACGCCTTTTCGGCGAGGAAGTCCGGGCGCGCGTGACCGAGAGCCTGGTGCGCGAAGCCGTCGCCAATGCCTTGGTGGAGAGCGCCTTGCCTGTGGTCTCGGCTCCCGAGATTGATCTTGGTGCCATCGAGCGGGGCACGGCCTTCCATTTTTCGGCTCGTTTCGAAATCTGCCCTGAGGTTCCCGAGGTGGATATCGAGTCGATCATCGTCGCGCGGCCGACCGTGACGGTCACGGACGAAAACATTGATCAGATGCTTGCGCGGATCCGCGAGAGCCACGCCGAGCTGGTCGCGGTTGAAGACCGGACCGAAATCGCACCCGGCGATTTTGCAACCGTGGCGCTCCATGTGAGCGACTCGGGCAAGCGCGTCGAG
>VFKT01000150.1 GCA_009885395.1 Deltaproteobacteria bacterium
CGGGTCGACGTCGGCCGCGATGACCACGGCCCCGACCTCGTGCAGCAGGACCGCGAGCCGCGAGCCCAGGCCAAGCGCAGTCGCGAGACCAGCCCCCTCGTCGCCGAAGACCCCTATGGCATGGGCTTCGTCAATCATGACGTGGGCAGATCGGCGCTCGGCAACTTCGAGGATCTCGTCCAACGGAGCCGCGTCGCCGTCCATGCTGAAGATCGAATCGGTGACGATCAGCCGACGCCGCGCCGGTGTCGCAATCAAAAGTTCTTCGAGATGCGCCGCATCGCGGTGGCGGTAGACGCGCAAAGTGGCGCGCGCCAGCCGGCAGCCGTCGATCAGACTGGCATGGTTCAAAGCATCGCTGAAAATTGCATCCTTCGGTCCCATCAGGGCGGCGATCGTGCCGATGTTGGCATGGTAACCCGAACCGAAAACCAACGCGGCCTCGCTGCCCACCCAATCCGCCAGCAGAGTCTCGAGCTCGGCATGCGCCGCCATATGTCCGCTGATCAAAGGCGACGACGCGGCACTCGCGCCATCGGTCAGCAATGCAGAAATCGAGGCTTCGACCACACGGGTATCGTTGGCGAGCCCGAGATAATTATTGGACGAAAGGCAGAGCACGCTCTTTCCGTCGAGCTCAAGACGCGGCCCCTGCGCCCCGACCACACGCCGCCTTCGGCGAAGCAGCGAACGACTCTCGAGGAGAGCGAGTTCGTCGAGCAACTCGGCATCGAGGCTGCTGACCGGCTTTGATTCGGGGTCTGCCTGATTCATTTGCTCTTGACAGCCTTTGCTTCGCCCGGCGACGAAGGCTGGTCAACGTGACCACGGAAAAAAACCTTGAGATCGCGCCCGGCGACCGCCTCGCTCGCGGCCCGGAACGAAGCCATCGTCACTGGCTCTCGCTGCTGCTCGAGGCGTCGCACCACATCGTCGAGGCTGCGCTGATCGCTGGTCTCCTGCCGGATCTGCCAATCGAGCCGATCCAGCACGCCCACGGCGCGTGCGGTGGTCGCTCCGCTGGAGCGGGCGACCGATAAATCGTCGACCTCGCTGCCGCGCTTCTCCAATTTCGCAAGGGCTTTTTTAAAACGGGTTTGACTGAGCAATCCCGCCCGGCGCTGGATCTCCAGCGAGTACCACTCGGCAAGACCTTCGACGATCCAATCGCCCCCCTCGCCGGCGCGAGCGTGCATGAAGGCATGCACCAGTTCGTGGACCACCGGGCTGGTGCCGTCGCGCTCCACCAGGGGTCGATCGGCGTGCAGGTAGAGCGAGTCGGGGGCCGAAAGCCCACCACGCCACATCGGATCCCCGGCACCGACCACGACGAAGCGCGCCGGAAGATCGCCAAACACGAGTTGAAGTTCAGGAACCGTCGCTTCCAGCCAGGCAAGCATATCCATGCGCCGGAACGGCTGTCCGGCGGGGTTCGCCAGCACGAAAGAAACCCCGGCGATCTTTTCTCGCGTCACGCCCAGCTTACCCGCGACCATCCAGCCGTTGGGCCGGTCGAGCCGACGATGCTCTTCCTCGATCTCGACCACCCCCTCCCCAATCCCCGGGCGTGTTGCCACCAGGGACCAGCCCGGGGGAAGTTCGAGGTCGAAGCGGGCCTCGGCCTCGGCCTCGGCCCCGACCCCGGCCACCCGCTCATAGGTGTGCGTGGGCGGGATGAGATCCTCACCTTTGAAGAGGGCCCACTCCGGCGTCATGTAGGAATCAAAACCCTTGCCTACGGCACGCCGGTGGTTGAGCCGTACATCGTAACGCAGCACGGCCTCGCCGTCGGGCGGGGACCAGTGGATCCAGCCGGGCTCTGTCGTCACCGTCCCGTCACCCTCTGGATTCAGATAGCGATCCGGATCGACCCGCAACGAGATGCGGCCGAGGTAGCCCTGATTCCCCTTGAGTCGCCAGCGAACATGGGCAAGACCCGCGCCCGGGTCGAGTTGCGCCCAGTAGTCGACCTTGTAGTGCGGACGCGCCGCCGCCGCGGCTGCGGCTGCGGCTGGAAGAGCCCGTCCCGCAACAACCATCAGGACGCAAGCGAGGAGGAGCCCCCGTAAACCGCGAGCCCTGCCCCCTGCGCTCCTCACCTGGCAAGCCTAGCAGCAACCCTCTCGATCAGGCACGGCCGACGGCGTCGCAGGCCGATCCGCGGCGGATTGATCGCTGCGACGCGGGTCCCGATACTCGCCCCTCATGCCCGGAGCCGCTCTTCCAACCATCGACAAGCAGCGTGTCCTCGAGGCCTTGCGCGAACGCCTCGAGGAACAGCTTCGGGCACTCACCACCTCGCAGAAGGCCGCCCAATCTGGCGCCACGCACGAAGAGGCGCGACAGGAGCACCCCAAGGACACGCGAGCGATCGAGGCGCAGTACCTGGCGCGCGGTCTGGCGGAGCGGGTGGAACGGCTGCGTGACGCCGTGGCCACGCTCGCCGCTTTGCCGCTCTCCACGGCTGGCGGCGACGACGAAATCGGGCTGGCCGCGCTGGTTAGGGTGGTTGACGAAACCGGCCAGGTGGCCCGTTATTTCATTGTCCCGGCCGGCGGCGGCGAGCTGCTGGACGTGGACGGTATGGCGATCCAATCCCTCACGCCGGCTTCACCGCTCGGCTCTGCCTTGATCGGGAAGCAGGTCGGAGACGACGCCCTCGTCACCCTCCCCAAGGGCCGCTTGACGTTGACTATCGAGTGGATCGCCTGAAGTCGAAGCTCAATGCGAGGCAGTGGCATGGGATTCTACCACCGCCACCGGCACCCAGACCTCGACCGTACCCAGATTGGTCAAGTGATCGAAACGCCGATCGTAAAGCTTGAAATCAGGAGCGGCTATAGGGTCGAGGTGTGCTGCCGGCAGGTGGCGCGACCAGACCGTGCTGACAAAGGCCGGAAATTCCGAGATATGACCCTGCCAGGTGAAGACCGCGTAGGTGTTGGCCAGGATCGGGAACGCCCGCAGGCCGGCTGGAACAGCGGCGCTGGCGGTGGCGTGCGTCTCGACTGCCGCGACGCGAGGTGAATCCCGCCGCACCGTCCGTCCCCGGCTCGCTGTCGAGGTAAAGCCCGAAGCTCGTCGTGCCTCGAAGTTGAGCGATCTCACCCATGCGTGGCGCGAGGGCCTGCCCGCAAGCGGCGAGTCGGCGTGCCGCCAGAAGAAACCCGCAGGGGCGCAAGGCCGGCGCCGTCCCGCATGGGTTGACTCGGGCCCGAAGAACAGGGCGTGCTCTGCCGATGAAGCTCTACCACTCGCCCCTGACTCGCAGCGTCCGCGTGATCTGGCTGCTCGAAGAACTCGGCCTGGCTTACGAACTCGAGACCGTCACCTTCACCCCACCCACCGACGGGCCCTTCCAGCAGGCGACGCCGAGCGGCAAGATCCCGACGCTTGACGACGACGGCATCGTGCTCTTCGAATCGGGCGCAATCGTCGAATGGATCGTCGAACGGCACGGGGGCGGACGGCTCACGCCAGCCATTGGCACACCGGGGCGCGCCGCCCTGCTGCAATGGATCCATTTCGCCGAATCGACCGGCTTCATCGGCATGGGCTGCATCGCGTGGCATACCCGCTTTCGCAACGACGCCGACAAACTGCCCGAAGCCATGGCCGATTATGCGTCCTGGGTGAAGGGAGCCATGGATGTCGTCGAAAAGACGCTCGACGATGGCCGACCCTTTCTTCTGGGCGATACGTTCTCGGCCGCCGACTGCATGATGGGCTACACGGTTTCGGTCGCGGGCTGGATGGGGTTATTGGGCCAGGAACACGCGCGGGTCGCCGCCTATGCGGCCCGACTGGCGGAGCGGCCTGCATTCCAAAAAGCACTCTCCATCTAGTCCGGCGCCGGGGCCTCGCCCGCGCGCTCGGGATGTGATTGGATTCCTGCCCGTGGTGCGCCCCAAGACTGTTTTTGTTTGTCAGCAATGCGGCGCCCAGCACGCGAAATGGCTGGGGCGTTGCACCGATTGCAGTGCCTGGGAAAGCGTCGTCGAAGAGACCCGGCGATCGACTGCCCCCGCCGCCGGCTCGCGGACGTCCCTCGCCATCGGCGCAGCTGGCGGTGGAGTGCCGCAACGACTCGGCGACATCGTTCAGCAGAGCCTCGAGCGCACGCATACCGGACTTGAAGAACTCGACCGGGTTCTCGGCGGCGGCATCGTGCCGGGCTCGGTGACGCTGCTTGGTGGTGATCCGGGTATTGGAAAATCGACGATTGCCTTGCAGATCGGCGGCACCCTGGCCGCGGCTGGCCGTTGCATCCTTTACGTCAGCGGCGAGGAATCGCCCGAACAGGTGAAGCTGCGCGCTGACCGGCTCGGCACCGGCCATGATGTGATCGCGCTTCCAGAAACTTGCCTTGAAGAAATCCTGGCGCAGGCTGATAGAATCAATCCGGCGCTGCTGATTATCGACTCGATTCAAACCGTGCATTCGCGTGAACTCACCTCGGCAGCCGGCAGCGTGGCGCAAGTCCGTGAGTGTGCGGCCAGCCTGACGACGCACGCCAAGGCCACCCGGCGCTCGACGCTGCTGATCGGGCATGTCACCCGCGAGGGGGCGATCGCGGGACCGCGTGTCCTCGAACACGTCGTTGATACCGTGCTCTACTTCGAGGGTGACCCCGGCAGCGGACTCAGGCTCTTGCGTGGCGTAAAGAATCGTTTCGGACCGACCAACGAAGTTGGGGTTTTCGAGATGGGTGAAAACGGCCTCTCCGATGTCGCCAATCCTTCCGAAATCCTGCTGGCCGAGAGGCCGCGCGGCGTGCCGGGCTCGGCCGTCCTGCCCACGGTCGACGGCACCCGGCCGCTGCTGGTCGAAGTCCAGGCGTTGGCCAGCCGCTCGGTGCTGGCCATGCCGCGCCGCACCACCCTGGGTCTCGACTCAAACCGGACGGCGGTGCTCTCGGCGATCGCCGACCGCCGCGCCGGCCTGCGGCTCTTCGAGCACGATCTCTTCGTCAGCGTCGCCGGCGGCATACGGGTTCAGGAGCCGGCGGCTGATCTGGCAATCGTGGCCGCGATCGTCTCAAGCGCCCGCGACACGCCGGTGCCGCAAGACGCGGTCTTTTTCGGCGAAGTCGGCCTCGCCGGCGAGGTTCGCGCGGTACGACACGCCGAAACCCGTCTCAAAGAGGCTGCCAAGCTGGGCTTCGGTCGCGCCTTTCTGCCCGAAATCACCGCCCGTCGGGTCGAGCCTCCGCCCGGCCTGCTGCTGATCCCCGTGGCCTCGGTCCTCGCCCTCTGCAGCCTCCTCGGCGAGGTCGGTTGAGCATCTTCCGACGATGCGATCCCAGGGCAAGATCTACAAGGATAGGAAACGGTGGACAGGCCGAGGTTGCGGTCTTCGACGCGATGACCCCAGGGTCGTACCCGCAAGGAAGCACTGGCAATGAACGCCGACTGGTTCACCAGCATGGCCAATCGAAAGGAATTTTCGGTGAATCTCCGTGAGGTTGGCAAGTTTTTTCTGGAATGGATCGGCTGCCCCCCGCATCATGATCAGCCTTCTATTGTGGAGACAAGGGCAGAAAATCGGACTTACACTTGCCCAGGGGGCGCATCGGCTCGACTCGAAATCGCGAAACGCCTACGCCCGCGACGAACAGGGGGTATCCACCCCAACTGTGGAAAACTTGATCAATTACTTCACGCCATTGCGCCGGATCGGGAGATCGTCCTTCGCCACAATGATGCAGCATGAGGAGGCTCGATGCTCGTTGGGAAACACCCCGAATCAGGGGTTGGCACCGGCGGCAGCCATGCGCTCGACCCAGGCCGCGGGTTGTTGTGAGAAAAGCCGGTTCATATCCCAGTAGTCCCGCCAAAGCGTCAGTTTGCCGTCGCGAAAGCGAAAAATTGCCATCACTTCGAGAGTGGCACGCTCGCCGCTTCGATGATGCCAGACTTCGGTGCGCTCGACGAGCAGGTTATCGCCCTGTTCGGCGAAATGATGGAGGGTGGTGGGTAGGCGCTCGAGTTCGCCCAATCCCATTCGGAGCTTGTCGGCGATCGCCTGCGGACCGGCGGCCCGGGCGGCTTCTTGCAGCGGCATATCCTCGTAAAGACAGTCGGGCGCGCAAAGTGCAGCGACAGCTTCGAAATCGAGCCGCTCCAGATGAGCAAAAAGTTGCTTCAGAATTTCAATCTTGCTCAACATGAGAAACCTCCGTGCCTGCGTCTGTCGCGCCTGTCGCGGCTTCGCCAAGACGCGTAAAAAGCCTCGCCTCAGCCGGGAGTCGCGCTGAGAAAGCGGGCGACCTCGGCAGCAACTTCATCCCGCTCGCGGTCAATCGGAAGAACATGCGCGCTGCGCTCGAAGATGCGCATCTCCACCTGCTTCGAGCCGACCGCGCCACGAAACCAATCGCTGCCCTCAAGCGGCACCGTGGTATCGAGGCGGCCGTGCAGGAGCAGGATCGGCTGGTGGACGTCGCCGACGATCGCCCTGGTCGCCAAGCGTAATTCATCGAAGGATAAGAACGTTCGCAGCATGAAGGGCGGCGATTTGGGATTCGAAGCCCGCGCCTCGGGATCGGTGATATTGCTCTCGCCCTTGCCCATCCGGCGCTCGAAAAGCGAGGCCGGCAGGATTGAGTAGGCGAGCCCGAGCGCCCAGAAAATCCACGAGAGTTGGGTCGAGACCTGCAGCGCCGGCGCGAGCGCGACGACGCGGCCGACCCGTTCAGGATGGCGTGCGGCGAGTTGCAGCGCGAGCAAGCCGCCCATCGAAAGACCGACCAACGCCACCGGCTGTCCGGCCCCCTCGTCTACCAATCGGAGGAGTCCCGCCTCGGCATCGGCAAGCCATGCCACGCAATCGTTTGGCTCGTCCCTCGGTGGCGCCACGCCATGACCGGGCAAGCGCAAACAGAGGACCGTGAACCCAGCGGCCACCAGGGGTGCGGCCAGCGGCTCAATCTCCGACGGCGTTCCGGTGAAACCGTGCAGGAGGAGCACGCCACCGCGCCCGTTGCCCTGGTGAAAGAACGCTTCGGGCATAGTCAATTCACCAGATCAGGACTCGTTACGCGCTGCGGCGGCTTGCTCCTCATTGAGGCTGCGCAATCGCATCGAGGATGGGGCGATCGATTTCAATCTTGGCCGCGAGCTTGAGTTCCTCGACGTAATCGTCAAATACCTCGCCGCGCATCGCCTTCTGCATTTCCGTACGTGTCGTCTCGATTTTCTTGGCAAACGCTTCGTCGTCCTCGGGCAGCTCGATCGCCCCGAGCGCGACCACGAAGGCATCTCCCCCAAAGACGAAGGTTTTCGCGGGAAGTGGCTTCTCCATGCTGAGACCGAAGGTGATCGACTTCAGGTCGGGGATGCCGCCGATCTCGGGCACATACTCCCCCTCGGCATCGAAGGGTTCGGTGGTCTCGAGTTCAAGGTCGGCCGCCTTCGCCGCTGCCGCCAACGACCCGGGGCTGATAGCTGCCGCCAGCAGCGCTTTGGCCGTCTCAAGCGCTTTCGCCTCGGCCAGCTCGCGGCGATACGCGCCCTCGACCCGCTCGCGAACATCGGCAAGCGGTGGCACCTGGGCCGGAATCTTCTCGATCAAGCGGGCGAGCACCCAGCTTTCGCCCACCTTCGCGGGCTCGACCATCACGCCAGCGTCTGCCGCCCAGAGTTTCTCCCAGAACGGGAACGAGCTACCCAATTCCGGCAGGGCGGCGTTGCGGGCGAGCGGTCCGGGACGGCTGACCTTTGCCTGACGCGCCGTTGCGACCTCGTCTATCGTCTTGCCAGATTTGATATCGGCCTGCGCGCTACCGGCGGCTTCCTGCGCCTTCTCGCCAGCCCGGCTTTGGCGCAGCTCGGTGACGATCTCTTCCCTAACTTCAACAAACTCGCGAGTCCGCGCCTCACGAACCTCCTCGAGCTTGATCAGATGCAAACCAAAAGGCGTCTCGACGACTTCGCTGACCTCGCCCACCTCGAGCTTGGATGCGGCCTCCTCAAAAGGCTTCACCATGCGTCCGGGCTCGAAAAAACCGAGATCCCCTCCCTTGGGGGCCGAGCCCGGATCCTCCGAACCGGCCGTGGCGACAACCGCGAAATCCTCGCCGCCCGTGATGCGCTTTGCGAAGTCATCGATCTTTTCGCGGGCCGCTTTGCGATCTTCGTCTTTCGCGTCCTCAGGTACACGCACCAGGATATGTCGGGCCCGGCGCGCCGCCGGTTGAAAGAAC
This sequence comes from Deltaproteobacteria bacterium, assembly GCA_009885395.1. Taxonomy (GTDB): domain Bacteria; phylum Desulfobacterota; class Binatia; order UBA12015; family UBA12015; genus SXLG01. The sequence continues at coordinate 8,204 of VFKT01000150.1, forward strand.
TTTGTCTCGCGCCCCTTCTCGTAGACATCGGCGACCGCCGCCTCTTCGATCTCGACGCCCTCGAGGAAAACCTCGGGCCCGAACGCGATAAATTCGATCTCGGCCTTCTCGGGTTCCTCGAAATCCTTGCCGTGCCCGGCGTACCAGGTCACAAGCGCCTCCGGATCGATCTTGATCGATTCCGTGAAATCAGAAAACACAACCTTGACGAAATCGAGCCGCCGTTTCTCCTCGCGCGCCAGAAGCTCGGCCCGGGCCATATCGGGACGAACGAAGAGGCCGTCTTCGACCACCGCCTGCAGGCGGCCGACAATCAGATCCGCGCGGCGGGCTTCCTCGAATTCCACCGGCGTCATGCGGGCGCCGCGAAGAGCGCGCCGATAAACGTCGGCGTTGAAGCGTCCGTCGGCCTCAAATCCCGGCGTGGTGACGATGGTATCAGCCAACTCTTTGTCGCCGATCTCAAGACCCATTTGCCGGGCTCGGGCCAGCAACAACTGCCGATCGATCAAGCCGTCGAGCGCCCGCTGGCGGACATTGAGCTGCTTCTCGAAATCGGGCGTGAGCGCGTCCCCCATCATTTTTCGATAGGATTGGAGAAGATTGTACTCCGCCCGGGCCACCTCCATGGACTCGACCGGCGAGCCGTCGACCCAGGCGACTGTGGTCCGGGCCCCGACCCCGCTCACCACCGCATCCACGCCCCAAAAGACGAAGACACCGATGATCATTGCGACAACGACCCAGATCACTTTGGAGCGAGCGTGTTTCCGAACGACATGCAGCATGGCGCGGAACGGTAGAAGTCCCCGGTCAAAGCGGCAAGCAACCGCGCGCCAGGTCCCCGGATTCCGGCCAGCTCCCGCCCTCGAAAGCCGACACGCGCCCATCGCCTGAAGGCCTGCCGGTGGCTGCCGGGCCGTGCTCGAACCCCTCGCCCGAGGACAACGACAACGAGAACTGCCGACAGCTGCCGGACCGCGCTCGAAACCCTCGGGCGCCTCGGGGGTCCCCGACCGCAGGCCGAGGGTCTCCACGCGGCACGGTTTCGTTGCCGTTCAACAAACTGTCTGATACCCGGATGCTTTGCTTCTGCGGCCCACCACGCTTGGTGGCGGGATGCCGGCGAGGCTTAGGAGATTCCGAGGCCGATGCTGTTCGATTCGCTGCTGGGCTGGTTTTCGAGCGACCTTGCGATCGATCTCGGGACCGCAAACACCCTGATCTACTCAAAAGGTCAGGGCATCGTCTGCAACGAGCCCTCGGTGGTGGCCGTCCAGAAAGACGGACCGAAAGGCCGCCGGGTGCTAGCCGTCGGTTCCGAGGCCAAGCGCATGCTCGGCCGCACGCCGGGCAATATCGTCGCAATCCGGCCACTCAAAGACGGCGTCATTGCCGATTTTGAAGTCACCGAGGCGATGCTGCGCTACTTCATCCAGAAGATCCATCGCCGCAAATCGCTGATCCGGCCCCGCATCATCATCTGCGTGCCCTTTGGCTGCACCGAGGTGGAAAAGCGCGCCGTCCGCGAGTCGGCCGAGTCGGCCGGGGCCCGCGAGGTCTATCTGGTCGAGGAACCGATGGCGGCGGCGATTGGCTCCGGCCTGCCGATCACCGAACCCACCGGCAATATGATCGTCGACATCGGCGGCGGC
>VFKT01000219.1 GCA_009885395.1 Deltaproteobacteria bacterium
ACCAGGCTCAGCAATTGGGTACCCTGTGGCAGTACATGCTCGCTGCAATATTCTTTCTTGGTAAAGGGCGGCGTGCCTGCGGCGATGAAATTCGTCGACGCGTTTTGGAAGCCGACCTCTTCGAAACGCAGATCGTCCGTGAAGTAGACATTCTGATAACTATGATGGGTCAAATCCTGCGGCGTCAGGTTGAAGGCATGCGTGTTCCAGTAGAAGATCCCGTGCGACGGGAACTCGGCAAAGAAACCCGGCCGACCGTTGGCGGTCCGGACGCGCCCCTCGGGCGAGGCTCCGTCCATGCCACCGGAAGGCCCGAAGCCGAGGCAGGCAACCGAATTCTTGATCTCACTTCGGCACTGTCCGCCGTCGCAATGCGCGGGGTCGAGTGGGTCGCAAGTCTGGCCCTCGAGCGGCCCGGCGGCACATTCCCAAGCCCCAAATTCAGGCGCATGCACCATGTCGGCGCCAAAGCCCGAGTAGGTGAACGTCAGGTGGTGGGTATTGGGATCGGCACGCAGATCGCTGCCGTTGGCAAAAAAGTGATTGCCCTCGGCGGTCTGGAAGCGTGCCGGAATCTGATCGCGGAAGTCGAGGTACTCGGCGAAACAGACCTCGACCTCGGTGGCCGCCGCAATGCGCAACGGCGGCATTGACACTTGCACGCCGGTTCCGGCCGGGGGCAGGGCAAGGGGTTCGATCACGACCGGCTCCGGAGGCGGCAGGCAGGCATCGAGCAGCTCGCCGATACGGGTGCCGCCGAACTCGTCGCCGATTGCACCGGTCTTTGGTGCGGCACCCTCGATCCAGAGTCGAAGCGCCTCGAGTTCCCCGGCAGAGAGAGGTGCACCTGAAACCGGCATGGGACTGCCGCTGATCGGGGTTGTCACAAATGATGGGTCGGTTGCCGCGGCCAGCTTCTGGAAGAGATAGCTGTCCTTGACCCGGCTCGGATCGACGCGCAAAAGATTGCTGCCGGCCGAGGGGGCACCAACCAGGTTGTCGAACGAGGCGTCGGCGCGCAGGTCGAGGCCCCCAAGGGCGCTGCTGCCGTGGCAGGCGCTGGCGGTGCAGCCTCGCCGCTCGAAGATCACGCTCTGGATCGCAGCGTAGGCACCATCAAACTCGGCGCTACACGTATCCCCCGGGGTCGCCGTCGGCTCCGGCCTGGGCTCGGGCGTCGGCTGCTCCTCGGCGGGCGGCGTCACCGGCGGTGTCGAGCCGCCTCCGCCACAGCCAGCCGCAAGCCCTGCCGCGGCAAGGGCCATCAGCAGCGAAAAAACGGGTTGCTTGAGTCTGCGTATGATCGACATCTACCGCTCCCTGCTCCAGGACGAACGCATGCCGACTACGTGCCGCTAGCGACGCCACCCTTCAAGGTTCCGCATTGTCACACTTTGGCGGTGACAGTCCACAGCGTGCGGCCTGAACGGTTCAAAAAACGGCCTGAACGCGCCCGCCGCACCGGCGCGCGCGCTGAGGCCGTGCGCCGCCCGAACTGCGCTCAGCCAGCCGAGCCGGTCGGGATGTCGCGGAAGGCCACGCCCTTATCAACCCGAATTTCGGGAGGCAGGCCCAGCACCCGCTCGGCGATGATATTGCGCAAAATCTCGTCGGTCCCGCCCGCGATCCGCATCCCAGGCGTACCGAGGTAAAGCTCCTGCCAGAAGCCATCCTCGGGAACGACGGATTCTTCCACCAGGGCGCCAGTCGGGCCCTGCAATTCCATCGCAAAAGCCGCCATCTGTTGAGTCATCGGCGCGCCGACGGCCTTGCCGATCGAACCCTCGGGACCGGGCGTCGTGCCGCGCAGCAGTGCCGAGAGCGTGCGGTAGCCGGTGTACTGCAGCCCCTTCGAGGTGATGAAGAAATCGGCGAGCTTCTGCCGCACGCCTGCGTCCTCGATCGCCGGACGACCGTTGCGTCGCGACACCCGTGCCACGTCAAGCAGCTTACGGAAAGCGCCCGACCCCGAGCCGGCGCCAATGGCGACCCGCTCGTTCATCAGCGTCGTGAGCGCAACCTTCCAGCCTTCGCCCACTGCGCCGAGCCGGTTTTTGTCCGAAACCCGGACATCGGTAAAAAAGACCTCATTGAAACCCGACGCACCGTTGATCTGCTTGATGGGGCGAGCCTCGACGCCGGGGCTGCGCATATCGAGAATGAAATAGGTCAACCCGGCATGCTTGGGCGCATTGGGGTCGGTGCGCGTGACAATCATCCCCCAGTCGGACCATTGGGCACCGGTGCTCCAGATCTTCTGACCGTTGATGATCCAATCATCGCCATCGCGAACCGCGCTGGTGCGCAGACCGGCGAGATCGGATCCGGCCGAGGGCTCGCTGAAGAGCTGGCACCAGATTTCGCTGCCACGCGCCATATCGCGCACGAAGCGCTCTTTCTGTTCCTCGGTGCCGTGCGCCATGATGGTGGGGCCGAGCATCCCGTGGCCGATGATGTAGAGGTTCGCCGGAAGATCGAATTTCGCCTCCTCCTGTCCCCAGATGATCGCTTCCATGCGACCCAGCCCCTGGCCGCCGAATTCTTTCGGCCAGGTCAGCACCGCCCAGCCTTCGTCGAATTTTTTCGCCTGCCAGGCCTTGGCCCCCGCCAACGAGTCGAGATCCTCGGGCTCGGAAAGCGCGGACCTTGCCGACGCCGAGGGATCGAGCGGTTTGGCGTTGGCCTCAAGCCAGGCGCGGCAACGGCCGCGAAAAGCGATCTCTTCCGGGGTATCTTCGAAATCCATCGTCATTGTCTCCTGATAAAGAGCGGAAGCCGCTCAGGCTGCTTGGTTGGTATGTTCAATGCGACGCACCAGCTTCTCGCGCCAGGCACTCGGGCTGCCGAGCGCCAAGGAAAGCAGTTGCGCCCGACGGTAGAAGAGATGGCAATCGAATTCCCAAGTGAACCCGACGCCACCGTGCATCTGAACCATTTCCTGGCTGCCGATGAGAAAAGCTTCGCTTGCCGCGACGCGCACATTGCAGGCGGCAAGCCCGAGTTCGGGACTGCCGGTACTGAGAGCCCAGGCGGCCCAGTAGCCGTTCGAGAGCGCGATCTGATTGCGCCCATACCAATCCGCCATGCGGTGCTTGATGCTCTGAAACGAAGCCACGGCGCGTCCGAAAGCGTAGCGACTCATCGTGTAGTCGCGCGTGATGTCGAGGGCTCGCTCCGACGAGCCGATCTGCTCGAAGCCCATCAGCACGGCGGCCCGGTCGAGCACGCGCTCCGTCTGCGCGACGCCCTGGCCGGACTGGCCGAGAAGCTCGGCTTTCGCACCGGCAAAGGCGATCTTTGCCTGCGAGCGGCTCGGGTCGAAGGATGCCAATTTTGTGCGAGTCACGCCGGCTCCGGCGAGATCAACCAGGCAGAGGGAATGGGCCGCACCGTCGCGCGCCAAGACGATCGCCAGGCTGGCGACATCGCCGTCAAGCACTGGTAGCTTCACGCCCGTCACCGCTCCACCGTCGAAGCGCAGCGTGGTCTCGCCGAGTTCAAGATCCCCCACGCCCTCGTGCAGGGCGAAGGTGCCAATGGCATCGCCCTTGGCGAGGCGCGGCAGCCAGCGCTTCTTCTGGTCTTCGCTGCCGTAGAGCAGGATCGCCTCGGTCGCGAGGTAAACGGACGAGGCAAAAGGCACCGGCGCCAGCGCGCGTCCCATTTCCTGGGCGATCAGCACCAGCTCCAGCTGACCCATGCCGCTGCCGCCGTAGCTCTCGGGCACGGCGGCTCCGAGCCAGCCCATTTCGGCGAGCCCCTTCCATAGATTGTCGGAGTAGGAGGCGTCGGACTCGAGAACTCCGCGGCAGACCTCGAGGCCACAGTTGGCATCGAGGTACTCGCGTGCGCTCTTTTGAATGAACTTCTGATCGTCCGAAAACTCGAGATTCATGGATCCTCCTGCGTGAACTGGAAATGCGAACCGGAGTTCGCTTTTGGCATACAGCCCGCCGCTTGCAACGGGTGGGGGATGAGGCCGGCCCGCGGCGAGGCCAGCGGGCGATTCCCAGGAACGAGAAAATTAAACTTTGAGAGCGAAATTAAACGCACGTCCCCATAATCCGGCGGATGCGGTGTTTCGGGTGCGGCGGGCGGAGAGGCTTTATGTTCCGGATCTGGGGGAGGATCTGACGCTGAAGCTGGCGGCGGTGCCGCATTATACTTCGCGTGCCCATTTTGGGCTTTGGCACGCCCGCATGGGACGGCCGGATTTTGAAAGCCGACAATCCATCTTCACGCCGCTCGTGGTGGTCGAGTTGGAAGCGAATGCGACCCGGGCCGAACTCGGCGTCTCGTTGCAGGTCGCGGGCCGGGCACAACTGGCGCGGGTGCTGACGCCGAGCGGGGAGATCCGGGGTCTGGCGCGCGAAGGCTTCTATTCGCTCGCACAACGCGGGCGGGGTCTGCTGGGCTCGGCACGCTTCGTCAACCTCTTCACGCGCTACGATCCCGACCCTTTGCAACGACGGATCACCGAGCTGCCGACAGCCTACGGGCTTGGCACGGCCCCCGACCGGGTGCTGGCCCTGCCCTCGGTAGAGGACCTACTCGATGGCGAGGCCACCCAGGGCAACGCAGAACTCAGCCGATTCCGGGATTCCGAGCCGCTGGTTTTTCACTACGCCCAGACCGATGCCAACCGGCACGTCAATGGCATGGAATACGTCCGCCTCGCCGAGGATGCCGCAGCCCAAGCCTTGCAACCGCTGATCGACCTGCGCCGGATCTTTGAGGCACGGGCTCGCATCGTCTATCGCAAACCCTGTTTTCGTGGGGACTTGTTCCGGCGCGAGGCGCGCGTCTACCAGCATCCCGCCGATCCCGGGTCTTTCGTCACGACGATCGCGATCACGCCCGAAGGCGACGCGCGACCTGCCTGCGCCGTCGTGCTCGACTGGCAGCACAGCGCGACCACGCCATCGAAGAGCAACGCGACGGCTGGAGAGGCCGAGCCCCGGTGACCAGAACGCATCCGGGTGCAAGGTCCTCCGCTGAATCGCGCATTCCCGTGCACCGGCCGGCCCATCACTCCATCCGTCACTGTGGCTTTTCATTCGCGAGAACTTCAACCCCAACGCGCGCGATCACACGACCGCGATTTGCCAGCGGCTCAACCTCCACCACGAAAAGACCCGGACCCGGAGGCCGCACCTCCAACGAGATCGCCATGGTCAACCCGGGCGCAAGCGCAAGCGGCAGCAGACCCCGGGTGGGGTGCTCGGCGACAATCCGACCCGCCTGGTCGCGCCAACGCACCAGCAGCTCCGAAGGCGTGAACTCAGCGACGCGGAACACCGTCTCGCGCGCAACCTGCACCGGCAGCCGCAAGCGCTGCCTTTTCGGTTGAAGCCCGACCTTGGCGCCTTCTTCGGTAACGTGGTCCGCCTGCCAGCGAAGTTGTTGGCGTTCCTTATCCGGCGTCGTTCCCGTCTCGCCCTCGCGCGCCGGGACCAAGACCGAAACATCCCCGGTCATAGGCCAGGGGCGTCCCGCCGAGCCCTCGCCGCGACTCCCCGGGAGGTCGCCGCTCGCCTGGGGCGGACCGACCTCGACGCGATACGCCTTCAAACCATCCCTCCGACCCGATTCGACCAGACGGGGATAGGCGCCAAGTTGTGCCGCCACCGCCACCTCGAAAGCCTCGCCCTCGCCCGGTCGCCAGAGTGAAGCGTGCGAGAGCACGGTTCCAAAGCCCAGAGCGTCGAGCGCCGCGACCGCTCCCGGCGCCGGCAGGGATTTGGTCAACTGCCATATTTGATCGGCGAGCGGGCTCTCAAACGAATTGTAGCAGGCCGCCGTGGGGCGCCGGGCATAGGCCGCCAGCAACATCTGGCGGGCCATGCGGAGCCGCGCCATAGCTTGACCGGGCTCGGGCATGGGAAGCTCGAGAATCGCCCCACTCTCGCCCGCGACCTCTTTGATCAGATCGATTTCCGCCCTCGACGGCGCGCCCTCCCAGATGCCGAAATCGAGAGGGGCACCGAAGGCAAGCCGCGCGAGTCGCGGTTCAAAATGAAGCACCAGCACGAGCAGCCCGGCGGCACAGCCGGCAAGCACCACCCGACCTGCGGCCAAGGCACCGAGTCGCAACACGCCGTAGCCGGCGACCACACACGCTCCGAGCCAGGCGGCGTTGCCAATCGCATACATGCTCCGGACGGCGTCAAAACCTGGGACGACCGAGGCAAGCAGGAGAAAGGGCGAAGGGAGGCCAACACCCAGCCCAGGGATCGGAATGGCCGCGACCGAACACCAAAGCACCAGTAGCGTGCCGCCTAGCAGCGCCAGTCGCGGGTCGTCGCCCTCCACCTCCCTCTTGCGGTAGAGGCGATCAGCCAAGCCGAGGGCGAGCAGACCGAGGAAGGCAAAGCCCGGAAAAGTAATGAATCCTGGCAGGTAGATCCACCAGGGTGCGAAGAAGGTTTGTCGTCCTTCAAGCAATCCCCATTCGGTGCGGGCATCGAAATACGGCAGCAACATCCAGGCCGCGACCGCACCCGAAACCACGCCGGCTAACCCGAGCAAGGCCAGGGAACGCCCCCGCCGCGGCGCCCCGCGCCATAAATGCAGCGCATAGACGCCAAGCTGCAGCAGGCTGGCCAGCAGGACATAGATCGTCTCAAGCGCACAAAGTGCCGTCATCAGCGCAAGCAACAAGGCATCGCGCCAACGAGCCCGACGGAAGACGTCATGTAGTGCCAACAAGGCCAGCGGCAGCCAGAGATCGCCATGCAGATACGGATGGCCGCCATCGACGATGCGGGCCGGCACCAGTTGAAACAAGAGGCCGGTGACGAATGCGGCGGGCGGGCTGCCGAGGAAGCGCATCCCCAGGGCGTAGGCCGTGAGCCCCGGAATCCAGAGCGTCAACAGCAAGAGCCCATTATAAGCAAGGATAGGATCCCCGGTCAGCGCCCAGGGCAGAGCCATCAGCAGGCCCTCGCCGAACATGGGCTCGCCCAGCACCCAGGAGCGCGGCAGCGGATGGCAGGCGCCCGCCGCCGTGCGCAAGGCGAGCGGACTGCGAAGCAAGGCGTCGGCGTTGCGCGCGATCACGGCCACAACCATCGACTGGTCCATGTGCCCGAGTCCGGCCGAGCGCTCGTCGATCTGGCCGTTGAAGGGCAAGAGCCGCGAGGGATCCGGCAGCACCCCCCGCAACAGGAAAAGTGCCACCAGCAGATAGGCCAGCGCCGCAGCGAACGCGCAGAGGTTTCGCGCCCGTCGGCCCGGCCCGTTCAGGGTGGAGCCTTGCGCTGTACCGGGACTCGCCATGGCCCCATCGACCACGATAGGGCGGGGCTCGCAAGCCAGCGCGGGGATCGCGCACGACGGGCAAGGCGCAGGTCGTCGAGCCGACCGCGCCCTGCCCGACCGCTTGATCTCAGCGCAAGGCTTGGGCGATCGCCTTTAGTTCGTCGCCAATGCCGCGCGGGATCGTGTAGCCCTCGGGGTTGCGGATCTGGTCCATGTTGTCGCGGACCGCCTCGGCACTCACCACCTTTGCCTTGCCGGCAATCCAGCCCGGTGCGAGTCCGACAAAAATACGTGCGAAGCGGCCGCCACCCACCGAATAGATCTCATGCGTGATCTCGCACTCCTCGGAGCAGAGATACACGACGAGCGGCGTCACGGTCTCAGGCGCCAGCGACTCGGCCAGCGGACCGAGCAATTCCTCGGTCATGCGGGTCCGGGCCGTGGGGGCGATCGCGTTGCAGCGAATATTATATTTCGCCCCCTCGACCGCCAGCACATGCATCAGCCCGACCAGGCCCATCTTGGCGGCACCGTAGTTGGTCTGGCCGAAGTTGCCGAAGATGCCGGCCGCCGACGAGGTGAAGATGAAGCGGCCGTAGCCCTGGTCCTTCATCACCCGGAAAGCCGGCTGGGAGACACAAAAGGCACCTTCGAGGTGGACCTTGAGCACCGCGTCAAGATCCGCCGGCTCGAGTTTGAGGAACGATTTATCTCGCAGAATGCCCGCGTTGTTGACAACGATATCCACCCGACCGAAGGCCTCGACCGCCCCGCGGATGATCCCTTCGCCACCCTCTGGCGTCGCAACTGAATCGTAATTCGCAACCGCCTCGCCACCGGCGGCACGGATCTCCTCAACGCAGACATCCGCCATCGAATGGCCGGCACCCGTGCCGTCGGGTTTTCCGCCGAGGTCGTTGACCACCACCTTGCCACCGCGGCGGGCGAACTCGAGTGCGTAGGTCTTACCTAGCCCGCCGCCGGCACCCGTGATCACCGCCACACGGCCATCAAATCGGATCTCTCCCATGCTTCCAGGCTCCATTTGTTTGCGGGCCAAGGTCTGACGACGGCCCGGAATCGTCGCCAACGCGATAGCCGTCGAAAACCCGTCGTTGCAAACCGCCTCGACAAGCGGCTAGATCCCGGTCGGCTTTCGAAGTTTGACCGGCCGGCGGAGGTCGTTCCGCGGCCGGTGGCAAGGATAAGGAGAGGTCAGGCGGATGGCTGGAGACCTTAGAAGCGAGGCGGTCGAGGGTATCGAGGCCGTCATGATTGCCCGCCGGATGCCGGTCGCCGTAGGAATCGTGCTTTGCATCTGGCTCTTCGCAATAGCCCTGCTTGGCTGGTTCCGTCCGCACCGAATCGGCGGGCTGCCCGTCCTCGGCGCGATCGAGGTTATTCTCCTGACCGGAATGCTGATCGGATCTCGTTACCGGAAGTTCTCCCCCAATCAGCGCTTGAACAGCGCTTGCGCCGGATTCGTCGCGCTCGCTGCCCTCTCCACCGGCTATGCCATGATTGATCGGGACCCACTCGAAAGCGTGGCCGCGGTACAGTTTTTCTTCGCCCTGCTGGCTCTGGTGCTGCTGCCCTTTGGCCCCATTCGTCAGACCATCCTCGCAATCGTAGCCCTCGCCGGCACTGTACTCGCCACAGTGGCCGGCGTGCCCAGGTTGTTGCCGCCCGGGTTCATCGTGCCGACGATAGCCTGTGGACTTGGGCTGACGGTCGCCGGTCAAGCACTAGGGCGCCATTTGCGGCAGGACCTGCTCGCCAAGCAAAGTGCCCTCTTGCGCGCCAGCGCGGAACTCGTCGCCAAAAACCGCCGCGGCAGCGCCACCTTCATGACCATCTCGCACGAATTCAGGACGCCCTGCCATATCCTGCTCGGCTACGTCGATCTCATCCTCGACGGCAGCGCGGGCCCACTCGACCCCGACCAGCGGCAACTCCTCGAGCGGATTCGCGACAACGGGCGGCGACTCTCTTTGCTGATCACCGACGCACTCGACGCCCTACCCAGAGAGACCTGAGTTCGCGCCGCCCGAAGGCCGAGCGGTGGGCAGGCCGCCGTCCAGCCCCGTATTCGAGTCAGAAGCGATCTGCCTCAGCAACCGCCCGCAGTCCCTTCCGTGGATAGTCGCGACGCTGCAGCCCAAGGGCCGTTCAAGTCTGGGTCGCCGCACCCTTGAGCCCGACAATCCGGTTGAGCGCGGGCCTGCCGACCCGCGAATCGCGGGCGTCCACACAAAAATAACCGACGCGCTCGAGTTGGACCCGCGCGCCCTTCTCGATCTGCGCCAATGCCGGCTCGACCGGACAATCTTGCAACACTTCAAGAGAATCCGCGTTCAGCCGCTCGCGCCAATCGTCGCCGGGGCTCATATCGGAAAAGAGCCGATCATAGAGCCGAACCTCGGCCGTCCCGGCATGACGCACCGAAACCCAATGCAACGTCGCCTTGACCTTGCGACCATCCGGCGAGTCGCCGCCGCGGGTCGAGGGGTCATAGGTACAGCGCACCAGCACGGGCTCGCCGGTCGCGGGATCGACCTCGACCCGGGTACAGGTGATGAAATACGCCCAGCGCAGCCGCACCTCGCGCCCCACGGCGAGCCGCCAGAACTTCTTTCCGGGTTCGATCCGGAAATCGTCGCGTTCGATCCAGAGTTCACGCGCGAAGGGCACCTCACGCGTGCCCGCGCTTGGATCCTCGGGATTGTTGCGCGCGGGGAGCCATTCCTCGCCGTCCTCGGGGTAGTTCTCGATCACGACCTTGAGGGGCCGCAACACTCCCATATAACGCGGCGCCTCGAGGTTCAGATTCTCGCGCACGCAGTGTTCGAGCAATGCCATATCGACCACCGAATTGGCCTTGGCAACACCGACCCGTTCGCAGAAGTCGCGCAACGCTTCGGGCGGCACGCCACGCCGACGCATCCCGGCCAGGGTCGGCATACGCGGATCGTCCCAGCCCGCGACGTGGCCTTCCTTTACCAGTTCAAGCAGTTTGCGCTTGCTCAGGATCGTATGGGTCAATTCAAGCCGGGCGAATTCGATCTGGCGCGGTCGACTCGGCAGCGTCACGTTCGCGACGACCCAATCGTAAAGCGGGCGATGGTCCTCGAACTCGAGCGTGCAGATCGAGTGGGTGATGCCTTCGAGCGCATCGGAAATCGGATGCGCGAAATCATACATCGGATAGACGCACCATTGGTCGCCCGTGCGATGGTGGGTGGCACGACGGATGCGCAGCAGCGACGGATCGCGCAGATTGATGTTGGGCGAGGCCATATCGATCCGGGCCCGCAGCACACACGCCCCATCCGGCAGGGCGCCAGCCCGCATCTCATCCAGCCTTATCAGGCTTTCGCTGGCCGGTCGCTCGCGCCATTTGCTGCCCGAGCCGGCCTCGGTCAAGGTACCGCGGGCCGCCCGGATCTCGTCAGCCGTCTGCTCGTCAACGTAGGCCAGCCCTTTTTCCACCAATTCGCACGCCGCGGCAAAGATCGTCTCGAAATAGTCGGAGGCATAATAGGGTCCCCCGCCCCACTCGAAGCCAAGCCAGCGCACGTCCTCGAGAATCGAGCGAACGTATTCATCGCTTTCCTTCTCGGGGTTGGTGTCGTCGAAGCGCATATTGCACTGCCCGCCGGTTTCCAGCGCGATACCGAAATTGAGACAGATGCTCTTGGCGTGGCCGACGTGCAGATAACCGTTGGGCTCGGGCGGAAAGCGCGTCACGATCCGGGCGTGCTTGCCGCTCTCAAGATCGGCACCGACGAGGCTGCGGACGAAGTCGCGTCGGAACTCTTTTGAACCTGGGTCCATACCCATTCCTGATTAACCGCTCGAAGACGTCCTTCCCAGCCGCCAGGTGCCGCGAAGGGGTGGCGTCACTCGGCAAAGGTTGTGTGCGGCGGCGAGGGTGAGGGTTCCCAGCCGCGAGATGCCGCGAAGGGGTGGCGTCACTCGGCAAAGGTTGTGCGCGGCGGCGAGGGTGAGGGTTCTCAGCCGCGAGATGCCGCGACCGGGTGGCGTCAGGGCGGTCCCCGATCTGAGAGGAACTGCTGGCATAAGATGGAGAGCCGCGAATCCGGGCTCGCAAAGCGGCCCGACCCGGCTTGCCGGCCGCGCGGCACCCGTCTAGGAGGCTGCGCATGAGCGCACCCGCCCTGCTGAAAGAACGCGACGGTCACCTCCTTATTCTCACCCTCAATCGGCCGGAGAAGAAAAACCCCTTCAACCCCGAGATCCTGTGCCGACTGATGGACGCCTGGGACGAGATCGACCAGGACGACGGCATCCGCTGCGCGATCCTGACCGGTGCTGGCGGAAATTTCTCGGCCGGCGCCGATCTCGATCAATTGGTCTCGAAGATGCTGTCGGGTGCACCCCCCGAGAACGAATGGGAGGAGCGCGCGCGCGCCAACCCGGGCATTCTGCTCTCGGGGTTTCTGAAGGATCGCTACGTCACCAAGCCGCTGATCGCCGCAATCGAAGGGGCCTGTTACGCCGGCGGCACCGAAATCCTGCAGAGCACCGACATCCGGATCGCGGGCGAGAGTGCGAAGATCGCGATTTCGGAAGTCAAGCGTGGTCTTTTTCCGATGGCCGGCTCGACCGTCCGGCTGCGCCGCCAGATCGCCTTCACGCACGCCATGGAATTATTGCTGGTCGGCGACCCCCTGAGTGCGAGCGAGGCGGCGCGGATCGGCCTGATCGGCCACGTCGTACCGGACGGAACCGCGCTCGCGAAAGCGCGCGAGATCGCCGCCAAGATCTGCGAGAACGCACCTCTGGCGGTAAAGAATATCAAACGCGCCGTGATCGAGAGCGAATTCCTGCCCGAGGCGAAAGCTTACGAACGCGAAGGGCAGCTCGGCATGGAAGTCATGATGAGCCGCGACGCCCGCGAGGGTCCACGCGCCTTCCTCGAGAAGCGCAAACCCAATTATACGGGAACCTGAGCTGCCGCAGGTTGCGCGAGCAAGGAGCCCCGTTACGGACTGCATCAGGGGACTTCGACCTCGCTTTCCGTGGCGCTCTACGCCGACGAAATCGGCAACGGGCCCCTCAGGACAGCGGCACCACCTCGACCGAATTGCCGTACGGAACCAGCTCACCGCGGGCGCCCTCGGTGATCGGGACACAACGGCCATCGGTGCCGATTGCCGTCGCGAGGTTGTCGTAGGCGCCGTAGAAGCGGAAGCAATAGCCCGTATTCCGGATGCTGCCGCCGCTGAACAGATTATCATGCGGGAAGAGCCAGACCCCCTCCGGCGAGAGTTGCGCGTCAACGATAAAACCGTTCCCCGTCAGGTCGTTTCCCGTGAACACGTTGTCGCTCGAATCGCCGCGCACCTGCACGGCCCGGTCACGCACGGTATTTCCAATCACCTGATTGCGGTCGCTGTTTTTCACATAGATCGCCGCCCTACGACTCGCACGCAGCATATTGCCCTCGATCCGGCAGTCATCCGCAGCGAGCAGATAGATATGCTCGCGCTTTGTGTTCCAGATCTCGTTGTCGACGATCACCGTCCGGTGCGCGCCGGTGCCGACATGAATCCCCTCGTCGCGCTGGTCATGGATCGCGTTGCCTTCGATGCGGTTGTCGGTGGACGCCAGCGCGACATCGATCCCGTATTTATTCAGAAAGATCTCGTTGTCGGCGACGGTATTCAGCCCGCCGCCGCGGATCCGAATGCCGCGGCGAAACGCCGTGACGCGGCAATTCCGGACTGCGCCGCCCGTCGCCATATCGAGGCTGATGCCGTACCAGGCGCCGGGAAGGTTGCTGCCGCTGACAGTATGACCGGCGCAATCGAGCGCGACGCCGGATTTGACGTAGAGACCGTTGCCGGTGCAGGGGCCCAGATCGGTGGCCAGGGTTGTCGCCACCGTCACGGTATCGCCGCAGCCACAAGCCGCTCCGCCACCGCCACAGTTCGCTGCAAGCGCGGCCGGCGCCATGCCGCCAAAGGCCCAGACGAGCAAGAAGGCCAGAAGGGAGGACGGGGGATTTCTGAGACCGGGAATGTTCATAGACAACCTATTCTGCTGCTGGGTGTTGCCACCGGGATGAACCCGCGGCTGGTGCTGGCCTCAGGCTATTCCCTCCCGGCAGAATCAGCAAGGTCCGGCCTTTCTGCGGCCCGGCGTCGCAGCTTGCAGCACCCTTGATAAGAGTACCGAACCATGGGCGAATGCCGAACGGCCGCCACCTCCATCCAAACGAGGCAAAGACGCGGGTTGACCCGGCCCAACCACCGCCCGGGAAGAAGGCGAGAGCAGCTTCGTGACTAATAATATTGACTTTTTCACGGCGCTGCAAGACTTCCTGCTGCCGTTGCTCGTGCGCGGTTACGAACGGGTCTTCATCGAGTTGCCCGCCCGGGTGGCCGATCCGCGCAACCGGTTCTTCTGGGCGTACATCCTCTCGTTCATGGCGATGGGGGCCTGGGCGTATCGCCGCTACTACCCTGAAGCCCGGGGCCATGTACTCCGCTTCCTGTTCCCGCGTGAGGTTTATGCGCACCCCTCCGCCATCATGGATTATAAACTGCTGCTGATGAACCGGCTGCTTGGGCCGGCCGGCTTCCTGTCGCGAATTTTTCTGGGTACCGGACTCATCACGCTCGTTGCGACCGCCACCCAGATGAGCCTGAATCAGATGCTCGGCCCGCACCACCAAACCATGCAATGGTCCTTCCTGAACTCGACCGTGATCGTGATCGGGCTCACCATGCTGCGGGACTTCGGAACCTTCGTGACGCATTCGCTCAGCCATAAACTGCCGCTGCTCTGGGAATTCCACAAGGTTCACCACAGCGCCGAGGTGCTGACTCCGATCACCATTTACCGCAAACATCCGGTCTATTCCCTGGTTGGGGAGTTCGTCTCGCTGGGGCTTGTCGCGCCGATCCAGGGCCTCGTTGCCTACCTCTTCATCGGGGAAGCGCAGCCGCTCGAAATCTTTGGCGCCAACCTGATTTTCGCCTTTTTCCATTTCGTCGGCGCCAATTTGCGCCATTCGCATATCTGGCTCTCGTTCGGGCCGAGGTGGAGCCGGGTTCTGATCAGCCCGGCCCAACACCAGATCCACCACAGCAAGGCCGAGCGACATTGGGACAAGAACTTCGGTGAGCTTTTCGCCCTCTGGGACTGGCTCTTCGGCACGCTCTACATTCCGGGAAAGGAACGCGAGGAGATCGAGTTCGGCGTCAACGGCGCAGACCAGCAGGAACACGCCACTCTGCGGCAGGCCTATTGCGTGCCGTTCATCAATTGCGGGCGGATCATCCGTGGCTACTTCGCCGCGCCGCGTCTGCCTGCCCCCATCGGCGACAACCTCGGCTCCCGGTGAACCGCGCCACCTCGATCTACCTAGACCTCGTCCGCCTGCTGGCGGCGGTGGCAGTTTTATTGACCCATCTCGCCTACCCGCAACTCAGCGGCGGCTGGCTGCTGCCGCTGCGCACCTACGGCAACGATGCCGTGATGATCTTTTTCGTGCTTTCCGGCTATGTCATCGCCTACACCGCCGCGACGCGCGACCTCGATGTCCGCGACTATCTGCTGAACCGTTGCGCGCGGCTCTACTCGGTGGCGATTCCGGCCATCCTCGTGACCATCGTTCTTGACCAGGCCGGCCGTGCGCTCAACCCCGACGCCTATGCCGGATTCTGGTATAAAAGCGAGCAGCCCGTGCTGCGCGTCCTGACCGCGCTCACCTTCACCAACGAACTCTGGTTCAACTCGTGGCGCCTGTTCACCAACGGCCCCTACTGGTCGCTGGGTTACGAGTTCTGGTATTACGGTCTCTTCGCAGCAGGGTGGTATTTCGACGGATGGCGACGCTGGGCCTTGTTCGCCGCGGGATGCCTGCTGGTCGGACCCAAGGTGCTGCTGCTTTTTCCCGTCTGGTTGCTGGGGGTATGGGTCTACCGCGTAAATCGTCGCGGCAACGTGAGTCCGACCACGGGCACGTTGTTGTTTTTCGGGTCGATGCTGGCCTATATCGCCTTCCGCACCAGCGGCATGCGGGAGGTGTTGCTTGAGTGGTCGTATGCCGAACTCGGCCGGAATTTCGTCATCCATTCCCTGGCCTGGTCGAACGAATTCCTGAGCAGTTATCTGCTCGGGCTGCTGGTGGCTTTCAATTTCATAGGTTGTCAAGCGATTTCGGGATTCCTCACACCCGGACTCGAACGCATCGCCCCCTTCGTCCGCGACTGGGCCGGCTACACCTTCTCGATCTATCTCTTTCACTACCCACTGCTGCGCTTCCTCGGCGCGACCGGTCTCTTCGATCCCGCATCTCCGCTGGCAATCACGGCCCTCTTCACGCTGACCTTGCTGGGCTGCCGGGTCTTGGGCAATTACTCCGAGAAGCGGAAGGATGAGGCACGCGCGCTGCTGGAGAAGCTCACCGGCCATCATCGAGCTGCGCGGCCGCTCGCGTCAACAAGCCTACCGGGGGCGTCGCAGCCCTGAAGCGCCGGAGCGGGCGGATCCGGCCTTCGCCGAGAGCATCCGTCCGCTTCGTTTAAGGGGACTGGCGGCAGCGCCCCCGGCATGGGAAGGCATGGGCATGACGACGTCCGAACTCCTGGAGCTTGCTGATCTGAATCTCGCCGGAGCGACCCGTGAGCTGGCCGTGCGAGCGGGTGGCGCGGCGCATGAGGAACAGGGCCTTCTGCTCTGGGCCGGGGCACATCCCCTGCCCGTGCTCTGCAACGGCGCACTCCGCATCGGTTCGACGCAGGAAGCCCCTGTCGACCTGATCGCTCGCGCCGATGCTTTTTTCTCGGCGCGCGGTCGGGGTTATTCCTTCCAGATCCGGGCCCACGCCGACGCCGACCTGGCACTCTGCGCCACCGAGGCCGGGCTGAAGGAATGGGGCACAAGCCCAGGAATGGTCCTTGAGTACCCACTGCCTCTCACCGGAAAGGTGAAGGGTTTCGAGATCAGTCAGGCAGAAAGCGCCGAAGACGCGCGCGATTTTGCCCTTGTCATGGGCGCGGCCTATGGCACGTACGGCATGCCGGAGGATTGCGCCACGGCACTTCTGAGCCGACTTGAGGTGCTCTACGCACCGCATATCACGACCTGGCTGGCACGGGAGAAGAAGACTGGCACCGCGGCTGCCGGCGCGATGTGCATCCTGACCCACGGCGTAGCCGGCATCTACTGGGTCGGGACCGCACCCGACTTCCGCAGCAAGGGCCTCGCCGAAGCCTGTACTCGACGCGCGGTCGACGCCGGCTTCGCGCGCGGAGCGCGCATCGCCTCGCTACAGGCCTCGGTAATGGCCGAGCCGATTTACCGCCGCATGGGTTTTGTCGAAATCACCCGCTACCCCACCCTGGTCCGCTTCACGCCGCCTACGCCGCCCGCTTGAGGAGAGCCTCGGTTTCTTCGCGGACCTCGGCCTCGGCCTCGGCCTCGTCGGCGAAACGGACCCCGAACGCAACAGAGGCGATGATCGACCAGCCGGTCTGGTCCGGCGTCAGGGCCAGTTGCTCGCGAATCGTACCCGTCAAGGGGCGACCCCGAACCAGGCGAAAAAGCAACGGATACGCAAGGCTTGCCTTGTCGCGCGACCAGAGAACGGGACAACCGAGATGCGGACAGCGGCGGTCGAAAGCGACCAGCCCGGCCCCGACCACGTTCAGCAGTCGATGCTCACCAGGCCGCTGCGTCCGTGCGCGTGCGATGCGCGTGCGATGCGCGATGCAAGACCCGACAACGCAAAGGCTTGCCAGCACCGGGAGCGGGGTCTCGCGGGCTCAGCAACTTGGCGAAAGCCAGCGATTGATGCCGGGCGGCACAGCAGATGCGGCTCGTCAGCCTCATCTGCGGGCAGGGCAGGCAGGCTTTGCGCAACGGCTGCGCACTCGCCTCCCTGCGAAAACAGACACTCTACTCAAGGTTGAAGCAGCAGCGCGCCTCCTGTGGGTCGAGGCCCTCTGTCGCTACAGGGAGCAAGGGAGTCCAGCCGGGCATGCTAAGCGAATCGCGGACGCCGGAACAGATGGCCAACGAGACAAGATCGAAGACGTCGAACGCAGGCGAGCCGGCGACACGAGTTGCGGCATCTGCTCCCTCGCTGGCCGCGCCACCGGCACGCCCCGCGCCCAAGCCTGCCTGGCTGAAGGTGCGCGTGCCCGGTGGTGCCGAGTACGCCCGACTCGATGCCTTGACGCGCAAGCTCAAGCTGCACACCGTCTGCCAGGAAGCGCATTGCCCCAACATCGGCGAGTGCTGGAGCGGCCCGCACGCCACCCTGACCTTGATGGTGCTCGGCGACGCCTGCACCCGGCGCTGTCGCTTCTGTGCCGTCAAGACGGTTCTGAGTGCGCCGCCGCCAGACCCAGACGAGCCCGCCCATGTCGGCCAGGCGATCGCCGCGCTCAGCGTCTCCTACGTCGTCCTGACCAGCGTCGATCGCGATGACCTCCCCGACGGCGGTGCCGGGCACTACGCCGCCTGCATCGACGCGATCCGCCAAAGTGCGCCGGGCGTATGGGTCGAGACGTTGATCCCCGACTATACCGGGGCCGCACTTGAAACGCTGATGCGGGCCCGACCCGACGTGCTGGCGCATAATGTCGAAGTGGTCGACCGGCTGCAGCGCAAGATCCGCGACCCGCGCTGCTCGTTCGAACGCTCGCTTGAAACACTGCGCGGCGCGCGGACGCTTCAGCCCGAGGTGCTCACCAAATCCTCCTTGATGCTTGGGCTGGGTGAGAGCGAAGCCGAAATCAACGATGCCCTGCTCCGGCTGCGGGCCGCGCGCGTCGATCTGCTGACGCTCGGGCAGTACCTGCGGCCGAGCCCGCAGCACGCCCCGGTGCGCGAATTTGTCACGCCGGAACGCTTCGCGACCTGGGCCGGGCGGGCACGCGAACTTGGGTTCCTCGATGTTTCGGCGGGTCCGCTGGTGCGGTCAAGCTACAAGGCGGGGGAGCTGGCCGCAGCGCGGCTGCTCGGAGAGCGACGGAACCAGCCAGAGCCTTCCTCAGGTCAGGCGGGCTCCGCCGTGCCCCGGCGGCAGCTTCAGAAATGGGCTGATTGAACTGCGGAATTGTGATCAGCCTGCATAGGATCTAGATTTCTCGCGTGTCTGCACGCCCTCTCGAGTGCCCGCCCGGTCGCACTAAACGCCGAGGAGCCGGTCGTGGTACTGAGCGGCCCACGCCGACCCGGCAAATGCACACGCTGCAGGGCAACTTTTCCCCTTCATCCCTGACGCAGCCGTGGGGCCAGCCAAAGTGAAGCGGGCACGCGATTGACCTTCTGGGCGCAGCGCGTCGGATCCGCGATCCTCGCCCTCCTCCTTGCCGCATCGCTCGCGTTCGCGCACGGCGGCGGCCTTGATCGGAGTGGATGCCACCACGATCGAAAGCTTGGCGGCTACCACTGTCACTCCGGCGCTCGGTCGGCCTCGCCTCGCGCCAAACCTTCTTCCCGGCGCCGCAGCGGCGCGGCCGCAGTCGTCCGGGGCAATTTTACTGGCAGGGTTGTCGCCGTGCTCGACGGCGACACGATCGACGTGCTGCACCAGGGCGCCGCCGTGCGGGTTCGCCTGACGGGCATTGATTGCCCCGAGAAGCGGCAAGCTTTCGGTACACGCGCCAAGCAGGTGGCTTCGGGCATTGTGTTCAACAAGGAGGTGACCATCAGGACCGCCGGGGGCGACCGCTACGGTCGCACGCTCGGCGAAGTCTTGCTGCCGGGCGGGATCAGCCTGAACCGCACCCTCGTGCGCGAAGGGTTTGCCTGGTGGTATTGGAAATATTCGAGCGACGCGAGCCTGGGCGAGCTTGAGAAGGAAGCACGTGCAGCCCGGCGCGGCCTCTGGGCCGACCCCAGTCCCGTGGCACCCTGGGATTTCCGCCGTTCGCGCCGCTGATCGGCCGCGACGTCCCGGTGAGAGTCGGCGATCAGCTCAAGCCTAACGCGGCTCGTCGCCGACGATCGTCACCCGCTCCATCTCGCGTCGCTGCGGCCAATAATCCGACGTGGCGTAGTGCTGCACCGCGCGGTTGTCCCAGAACGCAACCGAGTGGCGGCGCCAGCGGAAGCGGCACTGGTACTCCGGCACCATCGCCTGGCGGTAGAGCAGTTCGAGCAGGCGGTCGCTCGCCGCGCTTTCCATGCCGACGATATGAGAGGTAAAAGGAAGGTTGACGTAAAGCCCCCGGCGCCCGGTCTCAGGATGAGTGCGCACGACCGGATGCTCGACCTTCGGGAACTCCTGCTGTTTTTTCGCCAGATCCTCGGGGCTCAACAGGCGTCCGAAGGTGAAGGTGAAATCGTGTACAGCACGCAGGCCCTCAAGCGATTCGCGCACCGCATCGCTCAACCCTTCGTAGGCGGCATACATATCGCAGAAGAGGGTATCGCCACCGAGCGGCGGCACCTCACGCGCCAGCAGCACCGAGCCCAGCGACGGCTCGCGGCGCCAGGTGACGTCGCTATGCCAAACGTTCTCGTAGCCACCGATCTTATCGTTTTTTTTCAGCACCATGACCTGGGGATGCCCATCGCGATGCGGCACGAAGGGATGTGTCTCGAGGTCGCCGAAGCGGCGGGCGAAGGCCACATGCTGCTCGGGCATCATGTCCTGATCGCGGAAAAAGATCACCTTGTATTCGAGGAGAGCCCGATGGATCTCCTCGAAGGTCGCATCATCAATCGTCCCAGCCAGCGAGACGCCGCTGATCTCGGCGCCGATCGTTGGGCTAAGCGGCTCCGGCATGATGCGCGTATAGGGCAGGCGCTCCGCCTCGTCGTAGGTCGGCCGCAAATGCCGCGGCCCTGGATGCATCTCCACCATGCCATCTCTCCCGTCCCGGCACCTCCGTCTTGGGAAGGTGCCGCTCGAAGGGGTTTCTCCCCAACGCTGATTCGCAGGCAGCTAGCACGGCCGGGCCGAGTCCAAGCAATGGGGCCCGCACGGATGGAAAGAGACCGCTTGGCCGTCCACAGGCCCGAATGAGCCGATTCGCCGGCCCATGCGCGCAAGGGGACTTGCAACCGAGGCCTGATTTCGGCGATAAAAATCTAGGCGCCGCATCAGATAGGCGTCGCGTCGGGTCAGCCTGGCGTTAGTTTTCTATTCATAGTTGAGGAACCAGAATCATGCTGTCAAATCCGACCCATCGACGCCTCGCCCGCGCCGCCCTGCTCGCCACCGGACTGGCCAGCGTGCTGCTCCCGGGCCTCGTGGGCGCACATGGCCAGCGGGTCCCGATCGCTGGCAAGACCCTGCAGATCGAAACCCGAGGGAATGCGGCCAATCATAAGCTGATCCTGAAGGCGAAAGACGCGGTGCATATCGTCCCGGCGCACGACCCGGCCGAGAGTGGCTCGGCAATCTTTTTCCGCTGGACCGGCCTCAACGCCGGCCGCTCGGCGTTGGCGACGCTCGACGCCGACCTCTGGAGCGGCAGCGGTTCAAATTACCTTTACAAGGATGCGGCGGGCTCGGCGGGAGGAATCCAGAAGGTTCAGCTCAAACCGGGCAACCTCGGCATCCAGGCGAAGGGTTTCACCTGGGATCTGCCGGGCGCGGTGGACGCTGTGCAGGTCTTTCTGCGGATCGAGGACGAGTGGATGTGCGCCGAGTTCGGCGGCACCATCACGAGCGACGGCACAGGTCTCGTTTTCAAGGCAAAGAATGCGCCCGCGCCCGCGGAGTGCCCGGATCAGGTCTGCGGCAATGGCGTCGTCGAAGTGGGCGAGGTCTGTGACGATGGTAACCTGATCGATTTCGATCCCTGTGCCAACGATTGCACGGCCAACGACTGCAGTGGCGCGTCCTTCGACAACACCTGGGATGCGGTGCACGAGAAGATCTTTGTCGGGGGCGGCTGCAGCACGGGCATCTGCCACGGCAGCTCGGGCGCAGGTGGGTTGAACCTCGCAACTCCGGCGAGCGCCTACGACGCGATCGTCAACCATGCATCGAGCCTCTCCGCCTTCGACCGCATAGAGCCGGGGGAAGAGGATCTGAGCTTCCTTTATTTGAAGCTCTCTGCCGCTACACTCGGCACGCCCGCACCGGGCAGTCTCGCCGGTTCGCCCATGCCGGCGGGTGGCCTCCCCCCCGTTTCCTTGTCCCTCCTCGAAGGCCTGCGCCGCTGGATCCGCGACGGCGCATCCGAGACCGGGACGGTGGACGGAACACAAGAGCTCTTCGGCGCCTGCTTCCCCCCGGCGACGCCGAACAAGATTCCGGCCCTCACTCCGCCTGCCGTCGGAGTGGGCTTCCAGATCTACGCACCCCCCTGGCCGGTGCCCGCCGGCACGGAAAACGAGGTTTGCTACTCGACCTACTATGATCTGGCGCAGTCGCCTGGTGGCATCCCGGCGGGCGCCGAGGTCCCCTGCCCCGGCTATATGGGCGGCAGCACACGCGCTTGCGTTCGCGTCGATAGTTCGATGCTTGCCCAGGATCCGCAATCGCACCACAGCATCATCCACGCCTATGTTGGCGCCTATCCCTGGAGCAACTCCGGCTTCGGTACCTGGACGTGCAAGGGCGGCAACCTTGCAGGGACAGCGTGTAATCCGACGCAAATCGGAGTTTCGGCAGTGCTTGGTGGTGCCGATTGCGGCTCGCGCGCCGCCTGCGCCGGAACGATCTCCCGCTCGCTCGCCTGCGTCGGCTACGGCCCACCCGATTACGGTATCGACACAGCGGGAGCCGGGACGCCGAGTGCGCCCTCGATCGGCGGTGCCCAGGAGCCGATCTCGATTCGTGACTATCCCAGCGGCGTCTTCACGACGATCCCGAAAGCTGGGGTCATCGTGTGGAACTCGCATGCCTTCAACCTGACCGAAATCGATACCACGATGGAACAATACCTGAATTTCAACTTCGCCGAGACGGCGGACAACCTGCAGGTGAGCTCGATCTTCGATTCTTCCGATATCTTCGCGATGTTCGTGCCACCCTTCACGCAGCAGGAAATTTGCTCCACCTACCGCCTGCCCAAATACGCAAATCTCTTCCAATTGGGATCGCACGTCCACAAACGCGGCATCCGCTGGCGAACCTGGCTGCCCCCCAACACCGAGTGCGCAAGCGTTGCGACGTGCAGCCCGAACCTGACGACCGCGAATTACCTCTCGACCGTCTATAATGATCCGGTCGAACTCGAGTTCGATCCGGCCCTCTATTATCCCGGAAATATCGAGAGCCGGGTATTGAAGTTCTGCTCGCTCTTCGACAACGGCTTCACCGATCCTTCCACCGTCAAGCGACGCTCGACGTCACCGAACGCGATTCTCAACATCGGCGGCCCCTGTGCCCTGAATGAGACCCGCTGCATTGGCGGGCCCAGGCACAACACCCTCTGCAACGGCGTCGACGCGACCTGCGACTCGTCCGCCGGAGCTGGCGATGGCGACTGCGATGCCTGCCCGCTGCGCGGCGGAACCACCACCGAAGACGAGATGTTCATCCAACTGGGTGGATATTACGTCAATCAACACTGACGGCTTCGGCGGGGAGCGGAAGGATCTTCCGCTCCCCGCCGGCCGCGATCTCGCTGAGTATTTGTTCGACGTCGCCGTTCGGCGCACCGAGCGCCGAGAGCCGCCCGAGCCGCGTCCCCGCCCCGGATGCATCCTCGCGAATCGCCGCGCCGTCGAGACCAACTCTCGCAATCGATACCGCACCGGCCGACTGCGCCTGGCCTTCGGAAGCCGACGCACGCAAGCGGCGCTTCAGTTCAGGAGCCCCGGCACCCGCCGCATCGCGCTGCCCATCAGGTCGACGAAATTATCGCAGTAGAACGCTTGCCGAACATCTTCTCCCACGTCTCCGAGCGAAGCCTCGAAGCGCTCGAAGGGCTTCCGGCCACCTTCGACGTGCGGGTAGTCGGAATTGAAAAGCACCACTTCCGGGCCGGCTTCGCGCACGATCCAACCCAGATCCTCGGTCGGATACGGCGTCACCCGCACCTGGCGTCGCACATACTCGATCGGCCGCAGCGCGAGCGAGCGCAAGCGTTCCTCGTGGCGCCGAAAGGCCTCGAAAGCGGCCTCCATCTGGCGCATCCACGAGGGTAGCCAGATCGCACCCTCTTCGATCACGCCGATGCGCAACCGCGGGAAGCGCTCGAGCACGCCGTCAAAAATCATCGTCGCCAGCGTCTGCTCGACCGGGCGCGGGATGCCCATATAATCCACCGAGCGAAAGTTTTCGTCGCCACCATGGAAATCGGGCGGCACCGGCAGACCGTTATTGAAATAGTTGTTGTCAATCAGATCGCCCGTGCCACCAACATGAAATACGATCGGCAGCCCGGCCTCCTCGGCTCGCGCCCAGACCGGATCGAGCTTGCGGTGGCTTGGCGAATGTCCAGCCGGACAGCTCGAGGCGATCAGCAAGGCTGCCGCGCCCATATGGATCGCTTCGTCGGCCATCTGCGCCGCGCGTTCGAAATCAACAAGAGGCACGTAACAGCTCGGCAGCAGGCGTGGATCGGCCGAACAAAATTCCATCATGCCACGATTGTGCGCCCGTGCTCCACCGTAGGCGAGTTCGAGGTCGCCGCGGTGTTCCCAATCCCTGAGCCGGCGGTTGTGGAAGGTATTGAAAACAAGTTGACTCGAAAAGCCGAGCAGATCGAGAGCGCGCCCCCGGTCTTCGGCGATGAACGAGCCGGTGGCAGCGAAGTTTTTGCGGAGCATGATCTCTTCCGCTTCCTTGCCGCGAAATTCGACTGAAGCGTGCTTCAGCCGCAGCCGCTCGAAAGCCTGGTTGAGATCGAGGAGTTGCTGCGTGGGATCGCCGGTTTGGCGGAGTTCGTTGCCCGCCGCCAGCGTCGGCATCTCGATGCGGTCGCGGATGCCCGGGTCGGCGTGGTCGCGCAACCAGCTCGGCAATTCCATGATGTGCGCATCGGCGTCATGCACGATGCGCCCGCTCACATACGGCAGAGGAGTTCCCATAAGAGAGCAGTCTAGTCCCGACCGCCCTCCCGACGCCAGCGCCTGTCAGCGACTCGGAGGACTCCAACGAGGCGACGGGTCGCCTCGACTGGCGCGACGACCAGGCCCGGCACCCCGTGTTGCACGGAGCCGACGACTGCTAGCCGACGACGGCAGCGCTGCAGCGACCCACCTTCGATGGCCAACCCGAAAGAACGCGCGCGGCTGCGCCATCACCCCGCCCTCAAGCGCCTCGGCCAACGCTCGGGCCGCGGCTTGCGCCACTTCACCGACCGACTGCTCGATCTGCTCGTACCAACGCCGCCGCCCCGGCCCTTGCCCGCGGTCG
>VFKT01000362.1 GCA_009885395.1 Deltaproteobacteria bacterium
CGGGGGTTGATCCGGCGGTGGAGAGCGGCGCGGGTGGCGCAGCCGGCGCAGCGGGCGCGGCGAGCGTCGGCGGGCCGGCCCCGGTCGGGGGGGCTTCATGAACCGCGTCCTGGCCTGGTTCGAAGATCTGGACTCGCGCCAACGGCTCGCCGTCACGGTGGCGGCGCCGCTGCTGATTCTTTTCCTCTACTGGGTGCTGCTGCTCGGCCCACGGCGGCAAGGCATCGCCGATATGCGCGAGCAGATCGCCGGTATGGAGGAGGAGCGCGAGCGCAAAACGGTCGAGGCCGCGCAGGTGCTCAATCGCGAGCATGAGGTGGCCGAACTCGATCGCGAACTGGCGCTGGCCCTTTCCAAGCTGCCCGACCAGAAAGAAATCGAGGATCTCCTCAGCTCGGTGTCGACGCTCGGGATGGACAGCGGACTCGAGATCCTCGTGTTTCGACAACAGCCCGAGGTCTATCAAGAGTTCTACGCCGAGGTGCCGGTCGAGATGCACGTCCGCGGCAATTACCACCAGGTGGCGCAGTTCCTCGATCGAGTCGGGCACCTCGACCGCATCGTCAATGTTAGTAATTTGGCACTCTTCGAGCCGGAGATCGTTGGTGAAACCATGCAGATCACCGCGACCTCGACGGTGACGACGTTCCGCTTTCTCTCGGAAGAGGAACGCAAGCGGCTGATTGCGGAGAAAAAGATCAAGGAAGGTGCGAAATGAGGGTGGGCTTTGCGCTTGACGGCGCAGCTCGGCTTGCGACTTCGCTCGGTCGGCTTGTTTGCTCTGCGCGCGCCGCCGCGCGGGCGGGCGGATGGTTTACCCGTTCTGCGGTGGCTGCCGAGCACACGCCGGGCGGGTGCAGGACGAAGCGGCGGGGGGCGGTGTGGCTCGCTGTCGCGGCCCTGCTGACGGCCGCATTGCCGGCGCGGGCGGCGACAGATGATCCCGCCGCCGCGGCCGCATGGCGCTATGATCCCGTGGGCAAGCGCGACCCCTTCCGACCGGTCTGGTTGACGACGCAGAAGCCGTCGCGCGAAAAAATTGCCTTGACGCCACTGCAGAGCTATGAAATCAGCCAGCTCCGGCTGGTCGGGCTGATCGTCGATCTCGAGCCGCCCCGCGCGCTGGTCGAAGACGCCAGCGGGCTGGGGTTCATTCTGGTGCCGGGGACGCCGATTGGTCCCAATGACGGTCGGGTGGCACGCATCGGCGAGGGCCAGGTGGTGGTGGAAGAATGGCGGACGGATGTGATCGGGCAACGGCGTCGCACGGAAATCGTACTCGAGTTGCCGTTGGACGAGGAGGTCGAGCCGTGAGGGAACCAACTGTCCTGTGGCGGCTCTTGTCGGGAGGGGCGCTCGCGCTTGGCGGGCTCTTTGCGCTTGCCGGCTGTGCCGCGCAGCAATCCAGTTCGGACATTCTCGATCGCGAGGTTCGGACCTCGATTTCCGGCGACGGTGTCGTCTCAGCGGAAGATCTCGCCGGAGCGGGCACGAACGCACCGCCGGTCGCCGAAGAAGCCTGGCTGCGCGCCGTAGGTGTCGAGGTGGCTTCGGCTGCAAGCGGCACCTGGTTTGTGGTCCAGCTTTCGCGGGCGCCCGAGGGATTTCGGGCCTTTCCGCTCAAGGCACCAAATCGCTGCGTGATTGATTTGAAGGCTCCGGTGCTGGCGCGCTCTGGTCAAACCGCGGTGGCGACGGGGGTCGCGGCAGTTCCGCAGCTGCGCTTCGGGCAGTCGGAAAATCGGCTTCGGATCGTCATCGATGTGGCCTCAGCGGCATCGCTGGGGTGTTCGGCTCAGGCCCAGGGCAGTGCGGTGCTGGTGGGTGTCGGCTCGCCGCCGCGCGGCGCACAAGCGCGGACGATCTGGGCCGCCGGCGACGCGCCAGCCGGTAGCCGCGCGCACGAGAGCTGGGCTGCCACGAAGCTGACGGGCAGGGTCGGGTCGCCGCTCTCTTCTGATCTATTGGCGCGCGAGAGTGCTGCCCTCCCCTACGACGCGCCGATGCCGGCGATGGGGATTGCCGCCGCCCCGCCGCCCGCACCCAGGTCGCCGCCGCGTTCGCCCTGGGAGGCCGTCGGGCGCGAACCCGATGTGCGACCGGCGGCAGTGCGTTACTCCGGCCGCCCGGTGTCGCTCGAATTCAAGGATGCCGACATCCTCAACGTGCTGCGCGTGATTGCCGATGTTTCGCAGCGCAATATTGTGGCGACCGACGATGTCGAGGGCAAAGTCACGATTGTGCTGCATGGCGTGCCCTGGGATCAGGCGCTGGATATCCTGCTCAAATCAACTGGCCTCGAAAAGGTACAATACGACGACGTCATCACCATTTCGACCTCCGAGCGACTCGAGCATGAGCGCAAGGCGCGGCTTGCCGCACAGATTGCGGGGCGGCAGCTCGAGCCCCTGCAGACGGCTTATTTACGCATCAATTACGTCAAGCCTATAGATATTGCGAACCTCTTGCGTGGCGGCGATACCCGCTCGGCGGCGGGTGCCGGGGCGGTGCAGGATATCGCTGACGGCGGCGGCGGTGACGGCGGCGGCGGTGACGACGGCTCGGGTACCGGCGAGGGGATTCTCTCGCCGCGCGCGGTGGTGCTGGTCAACGAGCCTACCAATACCGTGATCGTGCGCGATATCGCCGAGGGCATCGCCAACGCGCAGGAATTGCTGCGGCGGCTTGATGTGCAGACGCCGCAGGTTGCGATTCAGGGCTTGATTTTCGAGGCCGATACCGATGTCGGGCGCGAACTCGGCGTGCGTTGGGGTGCGAGCTACCAGGCCGGGCCTGAGACCGGCAATCCAACCGGCCGCAACTTCCCGGGCCGGGTGGGCATTGGTGGAGCCGGGCCTTTCGGTAGCGGGGAAGAGACCGACGTGCCCATCATGGTCGACTTCCCCGCGCCGAGCGTGGTCGGGGGCGCGGGTTCGACGCTTGGGCTGCTGCTGGGATCGCTCGATGGCAGCAAGCAGATCGAGGCCGAACTCAGTGCGATCGAGGCCGCCGGTCGCGGTCGCGTGGTTTCGCGTCCAAAAATAATCACGCTGAATAATGCCGAGGCCAATATCGAGAGCCTCGAAATTCTGCGCGTTCGCTTGCCCCCACAGGGCACTGTGATCAGCACCGGACCGGGTGGATCGGCGGC
>VFKT01000011.1 GCA_009885395.1 Deltaproteobacteria bacterium
AGCCATTGGGCGGAGCGGGCCGGGGCGGAAATCGTTCGACACCAGGACGGCGCTGATCCCTCGGCGGTGGTCCACGACGGCCTCTCGGCGGCGCAGGCGAGGTCGAGCGATATTGTCCTGGTCGACACGGCCGGTCGTCTCCATACCCGCGCGAACCTGATGGAAGAGCTCGCCAAGATTGTGCGGGTTGCGGGCCGGCTCATTCCCGAGGCGCCGCACGCCGTCTTGCTCGTGCTCGACGCGACGACGGGTCAGAACGGGCTTGCGCAGGCGCGAGAATTCTCGAGAGCCGCCGGGGTCACTGGAATCGTTCTGACCAAGTTGGATGGCTCGGCGCGAGGCGGGATTGCCCTTGCCATTCGGGAGGAGTTGGGCCTGCCGATCCTTTGGGTCGGTGTCGGCGAAGGGCTGGAAGACCTCATTCCCTTCGACCCCGAGCGATTCATCGACGAACTCCTGGGCCATGCGGGCTAGCTTCCCAAACCTCGGCATGATTTGAGAAACCTTGGGTTTTCGACCTTCCGAGCGGCGGGACGCGGGCGGCGAAAGGGGTACCGTGAAGGTGGCCTTCGCTGTGGAAGGGTTTGAGGCTCTGAGGGGAGGGGCAGGTGAACGATTTGGTCGTCGGAGCTACTGGCTTCGCGGTGGCGGCTTCGTTGGGGGCGGCGTTTTGGCTGCGCGAGCGCAGAACGGGACGAGAAACGCTGGCCCGGGAAGCGTCGCGGGTCGAGGACGCGCTGGGGCAGGCGAGGCGGGACGCTGAGCAGATCCGGCGCGAAGCGGAGGTCCATGTTCGCGAGCAGCAGTCCGCTCTGCGCTCGAAACTCGAGGCCGAGACCCAGGGTCAGCGACGCGAGTCTCAGGAACTGGAGAAGCGACTTGGAGGTCTCGAGGTCGAACTCGAGCGACGGGCCGGTCGTCTCGAAACCCGGGAGGGCGATTTCGGGCGCAAGGAAACGGATATCGAGGTTCGGAGCGCTCGCCTGATCGAAAAAGAAACGCTCGTCGAGCAGGGGCGAAACGAGATTGCCCTTCGACTCGAACGGATGTCCGAGATGACCCGCGAGGAGGCTCGCCGCGCGCTCGTCGAGGAAATCACTGCAGAAGCTCGGCTCGAGGCGGCCCGGCGCGTCCGCCTGGTCGAGGAAGATGCAAAAAACGAAGCGGACCGCCGCGCCAAAAAGTTCATTGCTTTGGCGATCGAGCGCCTCGCCGGCGAGTGGGTTGCCGAGCGAACGGTGTCGATCGTCGCGTTGCCCGCAGACGAGATCAAAGGACGATTGATCGGTCGGGAGGGTCGCAATATCCGGGCGATCGAGGCCGCGACCGGTGTCGATCTGATCATCGACGATACGCCTGAAACCGTGGTGATTTCCTGCCACAACCCGGTGCGACGCGAGATCGCTCGCATCGCGGTCGAGAAGCTCGTCTCGGACGGTCGGATCCATCCGGCCCGCATCGAAGAGGTGGTCCGCAAGGCCGAGAAGGACGTCCAGGAACGGGTCCACGAGTTTGGCCAAAAGGCGCTGCTCGAGGTGGGTGTGCACGGTGTCCATGTCGAGATCACGAAGCTTCTGGGGATGCTGCACTACAGGTACAGCTACGGGCAGAACGTATTGGCGCACTCGATCGAGGCGGCCTTCATTGCCGGGACCATGGCTGCTGAACTTGGTTTGAACGAAAAACAGGCGCGACGGGCAGCCTTGTTGCACGATATCGGCAAGGCGCTAACGCACGAGGTCGAGGGATCGCATGCTCTGATCGGCGCGGAAGTCGCACGCCGATATGGCGAGAACTCAAAGATTTGCAACGCGATCGCGGCGCACCACGAAGAGGTCCCTGCCGAGACGCTGCTGGCGCCCTTGGTCGACGCCGCGGATGCTCTTTCCGGGGCGCGTCCCGGAGCACGCCGCGAGGTTCTGGACAGCTACGTCAAGCGACTCGAGGATCTGGAACGATTGGCGCTGGAGTTCGAGGGCGTGGAGCGTTGCTTCGCGGTTCAAGCGGGTCGCGAAATCCGGGTTGTCGTTGAGCCAAAACGGGTAGATGACGACAGGGCGGCAACGATTGCGCGCGAACTGGCACGCCGTATCGAAAACGAGCTCACCTATCCTGGGCAGGTGCGGGTGACTGTGATCCGTGAAACCCGGGCTTCTGACGTCGCACGCTGATTCGCGGCTGAGCGGGACGACCGATGCGATTGCTGTTTCTCGGGGACATCGTCGGCAGGGGCGCTCGTGTGGCGCTGCAGCAACGCTTGCGCGAGATGCGCTCTCGTTTCGACGTCGATCTGGTGGTCGCCAACGGAGAGAACGCATCCAGCGGCAAGGGGATCAAGCCAGATGCTTTCGAGGAGTTGCTCGATGCTGGCGTCGATGTGGTGACGACCGGCAATCATATTTGGCAGCATCGCCAGATCCTCGATGTTCTGGCGCGAGACTCCCGGCTCTTGCGACCGGCCAATTTCCCGGTGGGCAGCCCGGGCAGCGGCGTCACGCGGCGGCGGGCGCGAGACGGGACTGAAGTCGTGGTGGTCAACCTGATCGGCCGGGTTTTTCTTGGCAATTCGGATTGCCCGTTTCTTGAGGTGGACCGGATCCTCGAGGCGGAGGCCAATCGCGGAGCGCTGATTTTCGTCGATATGCATGCCGAGGCAACGTCCGAAAAAGTTGCCATGGGTTGGCACCTCGACGGCCGGGTGGCGGCGGTCGCGGGTACCCATACGCATATTCAGACATCGGACGAACGCATTTTGCCCGGTGGGACTGGGTACATCACCGACGTGGGCATGTGTGGCCCCATTGATTCAGTGATTGGCATGAAGACTGAACAGGTGCTTTATAGGTTTCGAACCCAGCGGCCCGTGCATTTCGAGGTCGCCCGCGGGCCGCTTTGGCTACAGGGTGCGCTTTTTGATCTCGATCCGACCGGGCGGCGCTGCCGATCGGTCGAGCGGGTTCGGATCGAGGTTCGACCGTGATCAGCGTCGAGGAAGAGGCCGAGCGTCTCTCCCGGGGTGCCGTCGACGTGCTGCCGGTGGGCGAGCTTTGCCAGAGGGTTGCTCAGGCCCGGGCACGCGGCCGTCCGCTGCGGGTGAAGTTCGGCGCCGATCCGTCGGCGCCTGATCTTCACCTCGGCCATGCCGTGGTGCTTCGGAAGCTGGCCGAGTTCCAGGAACACGGCCACGAAGTCGTATTCCTCATTGGAGACTTCACGGGAATGATCGGCGATCCCACGGGGAAGTCGGAAACCCGGCCTGCGCTGACGCGCGAGCAGGTCGGGGAGAACGCACGGAGCTATCGTGAGCAGGTGTTCCGGATTCTCGATCGTGAGCGGACCGTGGTCCGATTCAACTCGGAATGGATGGAGGCGATGCGGGCGGCCGATGTCATCGGTCTCGGTGCCCAAATGACGGTTGCCCGTATGGTCGAACGGGACGATTTTGCGCGTCGTCTCGCCGAGGGACGGCCGATCGGCATCCACGAGTTCCTCTATCCCCTGGTGCAGGGCTACGATTCCGTGGCCCTGGAAGCCGACGTTGAGGTGGGCGGTACCGACCAGCGGTTCAATCTCCTGGTCGGGCGGGATTTACAGAAGGCCTGGGGCCAGCCCCAGCAGGTTGTGCTGACCATGCCCCTGCTCGAGGGGACAGATGGCAAGCAGAAAATGAGTAAATCGCTCGGCAACGCGATCGGCGTGACTGACGAGCCCGATACGATCTTCGGCCGGACGATGTCGATCCCGGATCCCCTCGTGGCCCGGTGGGCGGCCTTGCTGGGTTTCGAGGCGGTGATCGGCAAGCCGGGCGATCTGGGGCCGATGGAGGCCAAAAAGGGGCTCGCTGAAGCGCTCGCCAGCTGGCTCTGTGGGGCCGAGGCCGCCAGCCAGGCCCGGATTCGTTTCGAACGCCGTTTCCAGAACAGGGAGGCGTTTGAGCCCGAGCTGCGCGAAATTCCGGTCACGGAAGATCTGACCCTCGTCCGGATGCTCGTTCAGCTGGGCTTCGCGACATCAGGGGCGGAAGCCCGACGCCTGATCGCCCAGGGCGCCGTCCGTATCGGGGAGGAGAGGGCGGCTGAGCCGGGGCAGGCCTTTCGGGCAGGCGAGGAGATCCTTTTATCGGTCGGACGACGACGTCTTGCCCGGGTTCGATTGATTTTGAGCATCCAACCCCTTGACGACTCCAAACGTGGGCGCTAACACTCCCGCTCCCGCGGCGTTCGACAGTCGAAAGACTGCCGGGCTCCAAAGGGGATTGCCTACTACTGGTAAGAGCGGTATTAATGCTCTCTTGCTCGTCAGCACAATCCAAGGTCTTTGAAAACTAAATGGCAGCGCTCCGACTCCTGATGCAGGGGTCGGACATTCAGTGAGTTTTTGCGGTCGGGATCCATTCCGTTTTGCATCACCTTCGGGTGGTGCGAGCGATTAAACTGGAGAGTTTGATCCTGGCTCAGAGCGAACGCTGGCGGCGTGCTTAACACATGCAAGTCGTGGGAGAATTGGGGGCTTCGGCTACCATAGTAAACCGGCGCACGGGTGAGTAACACGTAGGTAACTTACCCCCGAGACTGGGATAACCTATCGAAAGATGGACTAATACCGGATAAGCCCACAAGAGTTTCGGCTCTCGTGAGAAAAGGTGGCCTCTACTTGTAAGCTACCACTTGGGGATGGGCCTGCGGGCCATTAGCTAGTTGGTGGGGTAATGGCCCACCAAGGCTGAGATGGCTAGCTGGTCTGAGAGGATGATCAGCCACACTGGGACTGAGACACGGCCCAGACTCCTACGGGAGGCAGCAGTGGGGAATATTGCGCAATGGGGGAAACCCTGACG
>VFKT01000065.1 GCA_009885395.1 Deltaproteobacteria bacterium
TCAGGACTGCGATCAGCAGCACGATACCCAGACCAAGTGCTGGGTAGGCCAGCCGCTGCCAGGCCCAGGACGGCACCCGGCTCGCCACCCACGCCGCCGCCGAGGCAAGCACGACAAAAAACAATTGCCGGCGGATCAGCGCCAGCGCATCGCCGAAGCGTTCTCGGCCGAGAAAATAGCCCGCATCGAGAACCATCACGAGACCGATCGCCACCAGACAAGCAGCGGCGCCAAGCAGCCAGAGATCGACCCGCCGCGATGACGAGAAAACCGGGCGCTGGGTGACCCCTTCGAGCGCGGTCCCAGAACCAAGTCCTGCAAAGGTTTTCACTTTTGTTCCCCTCCTCGCTTCACCAATTCTGCAAAGCGATCGCCGCGTTCGGCGTAATCTCGAAACTGGTCCTGACTGGCACAGCCCGGCGAGAGCAGCACGGTATCGCCCGGCCGGGCGAGCCGCGCCGCCTCCGCGACGGCATCGTCGAACGCCTGATGCCGACGCGTCTCGACCTGACCAGACCAGGCCTCGGCGAGCATTTCTCCCGCTTCCCCATAGACCACGACGCAGCGGGCCCGGCGGGCGAGTTCAGATCCGAGCGAGGCGAAATCACCACCCTTGGCTCGCCCTCCCGCCAGCAAGACCAAAGATCCGGGCGCCACCGCTTCGATCGAGCGCTCAAGCGCACCCAGGTTGGTCCCTTTGGAGTCATCGACGAAGCTCACGCCGCCGCGACGGGCCACCACCTGCATCCGATGCGCAAGGCCCTCGAAATCGTCAAGTGCTTGCTGGATGGCCGCAGCAGAAGCGCCACCCGAGAGCGCGCAAAGAGCCGCCGCCATCGCGTTCTCGACGTTATGTCGACCAGCGAGGGCGAAGCGGGCCAACGAAAACCGCAGGCTTTTCCCCTCGGCCGTCTCGATGCGGAAGCCCTCCGCCTCGGCGACCGCGCCTGGCCCCTTGAGCCCGCTGGAACCAAAGCTCTGCATTTGCGCGACGAGGCCCTTCCCCAACTGATTCAGCCGCAAATCGTCGCGCGACAGAACAGCGAAATCCTCGGCGCGTTGATGGACGAAGAGCCGGGCTTTGATCTCAAGATAGGTCTCGAGATCGCCGTGGCGGTCGAGATGGTCCGGCGTGAGATTCAGCAGAGCCGCAATGTCTGGATGAAACTCCCGCGCCCACTCAAGCTGGAAACTGGAGATCTCGGCGACCACCGGACCGCTCCAACCTGCCGCCTCGATCAGCGGACGGCCCAGATTGCCACCGACAAAAGGCGTGGCCCCGCTGGCCCGCAGCATCTCGCCGACCAGCGTCGTGGTCGTGCTTTTGCCGTTGGTGCCGGTGATCGCGAGCACCCTTCCGGCAATTCGCGACTGCGCGAGATCGATCTCGGCCACAATCGCCGTGCCACGCCGCAAAGCCTGCACCAGAACAGGATGGGAGGCTGGTACACCCGGACTGGGCAGCACCAGATCGCAATCGACAAGCAACTCTTCAGGATCATTGTCGGCGAGAAAACGGACTCCCTGCGCCTCGAGATGGTCGCGCGCGCCACCGGCTTCACGCGGCGGCACCTGGCGATCCGCCACCCGGACAGACGCGCCCACTTCGACAAGAAACGTCGCCAGCGCCTGGCCCGTCCGCCCGAAACCGAGCACGAGAGCGTCGGCTCCAGCCAGGTTTTCGAGGTCGATCCGCATCGGCCGTCTCAGCGGAGCTTCAGCGTGGCCAGGGAGAGCAAAGCGCACACGGCTGCAATGATCCAGGCCCGAACGATGATCTGCGGCTCGGGCCAACCGAGCAACTCGAAATGATGGTGCAAGGGCGCCATGCGGAAGACCCGCCGTCGCCGGGTTTTGTAGGAGGCGACCTGAACCATCACCGAAACGGCCTCGGCGACGAAAACGAATCCGAGCAACGGCAAAATCAAGGGCTGTTTGCTGGCGAGTGCCACCATCGCCAGCGCCGCGCCCAGCGACAACGAGCCGACGTCACCCATAAACATCTGCGCCGGGTAGGCGTTGAACCAGAGGAACCCCAGCCCTGCTGCGGCCAGCGCACCGGAGAAGACCATGAGTTCGCCAGCACCCGGCACGGCTTCGACCTGCAGGTATTCGGCAATCCGCGCATGACCTGCCACATAAGCAAAAATGCCGCAGGTCCCCGCCGCGATCACCACCGGGCCGATCGCGAGACCATCGAGGCCGTCGGTAAGATTGACCGCATTCGAGGCACCGACGATCACAAAAACGGCAAAGGGAACGTACCACCAGCCGAGATCGGGTCGAAAATCCTTGAACAAGGGCACATTGATGGTGGTGCCGAAGCCGGGGTGGTTGGCGAGCCAGATCGCCGCGATCGATGCCACCAACACCTGCAGACCAAGCTTGGCGCGGGCCGAGAGGCCTTTCGAACTCTTGCCCCGCAGCTTGCGGTAATCGTCGGCAAAACCGATCGCGCCGAAACCGAGCATGGTCAGCAGACAGAGCCAGACATAGCCGTCACCCAGATCAGCCAGAAGGAGCGTCGAGAGGCTGCCCGAGAACAGGATCAGCATGCCGCCCATGGTCGGCGTCCCCGCCTTGACAAGATGACTTTCGGGGCCATCGCCACGAATCGGCTGACCGGCCTTCGCCGAGGCCAGCCAACGAATCAGAGGTGGGCCGAGCCAGAGCGAGAGCACCAGCGAGACCAATCCGGCAAGCATGGTACGAAAGGTGATGTAGCGAAAGACGTTGAAGACGGAGTGTGTCGCCTGCAGCGGCAACAAGATCTCATAGAGCATCTCCGCACATCCCCCCTCACCACCAGAAAAGCCGCGAACCAACCGGCCGCCGACCGCACACCGCTCTTGCCGGGTTCACGTTAGCGCATCATTTGACCGGCAACACCTCGGCCACGGTTCAGGCAACGCCCCCGAGAGCGGTGCGTGCCTCTTCCCGATCATCGAGATGAAAGCGCTGGCCCTGCACCACCTGGTAAGCCTCGTGCCCCTTGCCGGCGATCAACACAACATCACCCGGACAGGCGAGCAGAATCGCGCAGCGGATCGCCTCGCGCCTTTCCGGCACGACAGCGTAGCGGGCTGCCGAAGGCCCACCCCGACCGAGAGCCTCGGCTTCGACCAGGACGCACGGCGTTTTGCGAAGCCCGGCCTCGATCTGCGCGAGGATTTCCAGCGGCGGCTCGCTGCGCGGGTTGTCCGAGGTCAGGACGATCAGATCGGCACCTAGACCGGCGATTTCACCCATCAAGGGCCGCTTGCCGACATCGCGATCGCCGCCACAACCAAAAACCACGATCAACCTGCCCTGCGTCAAGGGCCGCAGTGTCGCCAAGGTGCCGGCGAGGGCATCGGGCTTATGCGCGTAGTCGACGAAGACGGCAAAGGGCTGGCCCTCGTCAATCGGTTCGAGACGGCCCGGCACGCCATCGCAGGCCAGAATCCCTTCCGCGATAACGTCCGTGCTGATCCCGAGAGCCAGCCCGGCAGCGGCGGCCGCCATGATGTTCTGCAGATGCGGTGCACCGACAAGCCGGGTGCGGAAGGCCACCCGCTCGCCCCTCAGATGAAGGACCCCGATCGTGCCCTCGAGGCTCAAGCGGACATCCCGCGCCGCGACATCGCCCTCGCCACCAAAAGTCAGAACGGGCACCGTGAGTTCGGATGCCAGCGCCGCCACCGGCGCGCTATCAATGCCAAGCACGGCCATAGGCTTGCGGGGCGAGCGAGGCAGGAGTTCGCGAAAGAGGCGTGCTTTGGCCGCCCCATAAGCCTCAAGGGTCTCGTGGAAATCGAGATGGTCGCGAGCCAGATTGGTGTAGACCCCAACATCGCAGGCCAACCCCCAGAGACGATCCTGGGCGAGAGCGTGCGACGAGGCTTCCAGCACCACATGCGTCGCCCCGGCGTCTCGCATCCGGGCAAGCAATTGTTGTAGCGCGATCGCGTCGGGTGTCGTCAGCGGTGCGGGTTCGATCAAATCGCCGCAGCGATATTCGATCGTGCCCACCAGCCCGACCTTCGCCCCGGCAGCCCGCAGGATGGACTCGATCAACCAGCTCGTCGTCGTCTTGCCGCTGGTGCCTGTGACCGCAACCACGCGCAGGTATTGGCTCGGGTGGCCGGCGAAGACGGCTGCGGCCTCGGCGACGAAGCGCCGCAGATCGTCGCAAGCGAGAACCGGTAAACCTGGAGCGACAGCGCCCAGGGCGACCCCGGCCATCGCCTCGTCGACCACCACCGCGGCAGCACCGGCAAGCTCTGCCGCCTGGACAAAGCGAAGACCCTCGGCGTGGTGGCCGGAGATGGCCGCGAAGATCTCGCCTTTTTTGATTTGCCTCGAATCCGAGCAAAGTCCGGTGACGCTGGTATCCGGGTCGCCGCGAACGAGGCGGATAGGTTCGAGTACGCTTGCGATGAGGCCCCCGAGCGTGGTCGGGCCGCTCACGCCGGCCCTTCGAGCCGAAGCCGCAGCGAAGCTCCCGCGAGCGGGAAGTCCGGCAAGGGATCCTGCTCGACGACAAAGCCACTGCCCTGCACCTCGACGGCCAAGCCAAGTTCCCGCGCCCGACGTAAGGCCCGTCGCAGTGAATCGCCGTGGAAAGAAGGCACCAATGCCAAGTCGCCAACGAATTCGACAGTTGTGTCGGCCGCAACCGTACGCACCAGAGCATTGCCCCGCCGCGGGGCCGGCAGAGGCGGCGGCGGGGCCGGCAGGAGACCGGCCCGATCGAGTGCCCGTGAGGTGATTTGTGCAAAGACGGGTGCGGCGACCAATCCGCCGTAGGCAATTCCTTTGGGATTGTCAATCATCACCAGGGTGACGACAACCGGATTTTCGGCCGGTGCAAAGCCGACGAAGGAGGCCAGTCGTTCGCGCGAATAGCGACCCGTCGCACCATCCACCTTCTGCGCCGTGCCGGTCTTGCCCGCGACGCGCACCCCGGGGATCTGGGCCTTGAGGCCGGTGCCGCCCTTGGCGACCACCCGCTCGAGCATCTCGGTCACCAGTCTCGCGGTTTCGGGGCGAACGACCTGCGAATAGGCGTCGTGGAAGTTGGAATTGCTGGCATCAAAGAGGACACCGTCGCGCGCACTATGCGCCTGTTGCACGACGTACGGCGTCCGCAGCCGACCCCCGTCGGCAAGCGCCGCAAAGGCCGCTGCGAGTTGGATCGGCGTGACGGCAATGCCCTGGCCAAAACTGTTGGTGGCCAGATCGATCGTCGCCAGCCGCGCTGCCGGCCGAAGCAGCCCGCGCACCTCGCCGGGCAGATCAATTGCCGTCGGACTGCCGAAGCCGAAACGCCGCACCCACGCCGCGTAGCGTTCCTTGCCGATCCGCTCGGCAACCTTGGTGGTGCCGATGTTGCTGGAAACCTGAACGATCTCGGGCAGCGTCAACATCCCATAGGAATGATGGTCATGGATGGTCCAACGGCCGACGCGGTAGCGGCCACGTTCGCAATCGATCGGTTCGTCGAGTGCCACCACGTCATCGTCGACGGCGGCAGCCGCGGTGATCGCCTTGAAGGTCGAACCGGGCTCGAAGCTATCGGTGATGGCACGGTTGCGCCGCGCCTCGGGCGTGATGAAAGCAGAGTGGTTGGGGTTGAAGGTCGGCACGTTGGCGAGAGCGAGTACGGCGCCCGTTCTTGGATCGAGCACCACGGCCGTGCCGGCGGTAGCGTGGACCGCATCAACCCCGGCCGCCAATTCGCGCTCGACAATCGATTGCAGCACCGCATCGATCGTCAAGACCAATGACGCAGCAGGTGCTGGTCCGAGGGCCTCGCTTTCGTCCTCCTCGCTTCCCGAGTTTTCGTCGAGGCCCGACGGCAGAAAAAGCCGGCCCCGCCCATCCCTCTCCGCAACGACGACCTGCTCCGGGCCGCGCATCCAGCGATCGTAGCGAAGCTCCACCCCCTCAAGACCGCGCAGATCACGGCCGGCGAAGCCCACCACATGGGCGCCGAGGCGGCCGCGCGGGTAGACCCGGCGTCCTTCACGCAGAATGCCGACGCCATCAAGTTCTAAATCGTCGATCGCCAGCGCCGTGCGCTCATCGACGTGCCTTGCCAGCCAGATGAATCCGGCCTTGCCATCAAGTCGGACGGCCAGCGACTCGGGTGCGAGCCCGAGAATACCTGCCAGCTCGAGCCGCGCCTCGGCCCCTACGGGGTGGTAACGCGGGCTGGCATAGATAGACGGACTCAAAACCGTCTCGGCCAGCACCTCGCCGACGCGGTCGCGGATTTCGCCGCGCGCGGCGGGAATTCGCAGAACCTGGCGGTATTGTCGGTTGGCTCGCGCCGCCAGCGCCTCTCCGTCAATTAATGAAAGTTGAATCGTTCTTGCGGCAACGCCACCCAGCGCCAGCAGCAACAGCCCAAGCAGCACCAGCGCCCGACGGCGCAAAAAAACATGCTCGTCTGCCGGCGGGCGTGGTTTCATCGCAGGATCACCACCTCGCCGGGTCGCGGCGGGCGTAGCCCAAGTCTGGTACGGGCCATCTCCTCGAGTCGATCAGGGGCTGTTTCCGCGGCCAGCTCGGCCCGCAGCAGCAGGCCCTCGCGCTCAAGCCGACGCCCGAGCCCGTGCAACTGGGAGAGATCGTAAGCGAGATGGCCGACTCTGAGGCCGGTCCAAACATGCACAACCGCGGCAAGCACCACAAAGGCGCCAGCCACCACGTTGCGCCGCACCAGTTGGTCGCGCAGTGAACGCGAGGGCTCGGCGGCAATTGTATGCGCACGGCGCGGGGCACGCCCCCGCGCCGTACGCACACTTCGAGGACGCGCCTGCACAGCGACCGCTTCAGCCGCCACCACACCACTCCACCACACGGAGCCGTGCACTACGCGCCCGCGGATTCCGTCCAACCTCGCCCTCGGTTGGACGGACGGCTCCACGGGTCAGGCGCGTCGCCCTGGGCACACCGCGACAGCGGCACATCGGCCACTGCGGCGGGCACACACAGGTCGCGCACCAATTCCTGAACACTGTTTTTACGATCCGGTCTTCGAGGGAATGCCAGGCCAACACCGCCAGACGGGCGCGTGGCGCCAGAATCCCGGGTAGGGCCGCCAGCATACCGGCGATTTCCTCAAGTTCTTGATTGACTGCGATCCGCAAGGCCTGAAAGGTGCGCGTCGCCGGATCATGCCCGGGACGGCCCCGCACATGGCGCGCCACCAGGGCTCGAAGCTCGCCTGTCGTAGCAGGCGAATGCGCGGCATTCTTGATGGTGCGAGCGATCCGTCGCGCCGCCCGCTCTTCGCCCAGATCGTGCAGGATGTCGGCAAGCTCGGCCTCGTCGAGGCGCTCGATCAGCTCGGCTGCGGTCTCGCCACCGCCGTCTGGATCCATCCGCATATCGAGCGGCGCATCGAAGCGGAACGAAAAGCCGCGCCCCGGCTCGTCGAGTTGCAGCGAAGAAACGCCCAGATCGGCAACCACGGCGTCCACCGTGCTCCAGCCCTGAGCCGCAAGCGCTGCCGCAAGATTCGAAAACGGACTCTGCACCGTCGTGACGGCTTCGCCAAAAGGCGCCAACCGGACGCGGGCCAGATCCAACGCCGCCCGGTCGCGATCGAGTCCGAGCAGGACGGAGCCGGCCGGTGCCGCTTCAAGCAGCGCTTCGGCATGGCCGCCGAGACCCAATGTCAAATCTAGGATTCTAAGAGGATCGCGATTCGCTCGTCCGTGGACGAGATGGTCCACGACTTCGTCTCGCAGAACCGGCACATGGCGTGGCCCGGGGTTTGTCATCATCGCCCCTCCCCAACCACCACCCTCAACCGAGGGCCACGCCACGACCAGTTCCGGGCGCCGGCGCCGACGCGCCGGACACTCGGGCGGCACCGCTGCCACCCCAAAGCTCAGACCGGGTAACCGCCCGGTGAGGCAAAGCCGCATATCGACCGCGCCAAGAGAGGTCGCGGCCGCCAGCAGGCGGCGATCCGGTCTACACCCCCAGATCATTGAACCTGTCCGGCTTCTCACGCAGCACGGTGCGGAAGGTGTCGAGAACCTTCTCGTACCCAGCGGCGCTGAAGATTCTGAATTTCTGACCAACGCCGACGAAGGAGACCTCGGACTCGAAATCGGTCTGCTTGCGAAGGCTTTGCGGAAGCAGGATCCGGCCCTGACGATCGAGCGGGCAGACCTGGACGCTGCCGACATAAACCGATTCGAAAAGCAGCCGGGTCTCCGAAAAAGCACCGGGCGAGTTCTGCAGGTTCTCGACCAGACCCTCCCAGGCGCGCGGGGCGTAGGCCTCCAGGCATTGTTGCCCGACGACCTCGAAAGTCGTGACCATGAGCCGATCGTCGCCGGCGCTGCTGAGCACCTCGCGAAAGCGGGCCGGGATCGCCACCCGCCCTTTTTCATCGAGGGTATTTGAAAAATTTCCGTGGAACATGCTCTGGTTTGGGAGAGGGCCGTCCCTCTTCCCCACTTTTCCCCACGCAGCAATACTCCCGCTTCCAGAGCACTGTCAATAGGACTCGCGCTACTACCGTCAGATTTTTTCTCCAGCGGGGAAAAACCCTTGAATTGACTGGATATTTGTCGAGATCCGCGAAAGTCAAAGGGCGGCCTGAGTGCTTCTTGAGGACCGGGAGCCGAAGCGGAATCTCGATTCTGCCGGCTTGCGTCGATGTCGACGCTTCCAGGGGAGACCCGTCTGAAACCGCGATTTTAGCCGGAAAAAAGGGGAAATCCGCGGTTTTAATGAAATTTTCGGGTTTGGTGGGGATTCGTGGGAGTCTTTTCCAACGCGTTCCGAAACGGAAACCCGGCCAACCCGGTTGTTCCAGGGAAGCAGCCCACCTGGCCACGCCGCTGCGCGCACCCCGACCAAAGCCCCTGGGCCTGGCGCATCGGACCCACCGGCCACGCCGCTGCGCACCCTGCGGTAGCTGGCGAGGCTACGTTGCCAAGCGGCATGGCGCATCGGACCCACCGGCCACGCCGCTGCGCACCCTGCGGTACCTGGCCCCTGCGCCCTTTCGGCCTTTCGACCAAGGGACCTCGCGGGAAGGAGGTCCCCCGGGAGGCATGGGTTTCGCGGTGGCGGCGCAACCCTGGTGCGGGGCCGGGTAAAACCGGCCCCGCAAATCGTGGGAGTCCCGGAGGGGATCTATAAGCCGGATTCTGTCCCCGACGGTAGGTTCGTCGGGTGACGGTCATTCCTCTGGGCTTGCGGTTGCCCGCAAGCTCGTGCAGCACCCCGGGGTCAAACGGGCGGGTCACCCTTCCCCGGATCGGCCTTGCTCCAGGCGGGGTTTGTCGAGCGCCGCGGCTCTCGCGCGCGGCCGGTGAGCTCTTACCTCACCTTTTCACCTTGACCGCCTCCGTTTCCGGAAACGGCCGTCTCGTTTTCTGTGGCACTTTCCCCCGATCACCCGGGGCCGTCGTTAGCGGCCGCCCTACCCTGTGGAGTCCGGACTTTCCTGGACTTGCGATGCGAACATCGAAGCCCCGACCGTCCGACCCACTCCGAAAGACAAGACGCCAA
>VFKT01000372.1 GCA_009885395.1 Deltaproteobacteria bacterium
CACGCTGCCGGCGGTGCGATGGAAGGTCGATAATCTGGCCAAGCTTCCTGACGCCAGGCGCGCGGCACTACTGGCCGATCTCGAAAAGGTATTCACGCGATGATGCTGGATGAAGCTTCACCGAAGAGTGACCGCAGAGGCACCCCGTAGAATTGCCGGATGTGATCGTAGGCGCCACAAACCCCCGATTTGTCATAGTGCCACCTATCGGACAGGCGGCAAG
Source organism: Deltaproteobacteria bacterium (assembly GCA_009885395.1). Taxonomy (GTDB): domain Bacteria; phylum Desulfobacterota; class Binatia; order UBA12015; family UBA12015; genus SXLG01. Next base: position 224 of record VFKT01000372.1, read on the forward strand.
CTCCCGCGCCCGTATACGGCTCCGGACGTAGCATGGACGTGCTGCAGGGCTTCGCCCGTCAAATGGGTGTTGATCAAGGCGCCGATCGCACCCAGCTTCGCGCAGGCCCCCTGCGCCATGAGGAAGGCCGGCGAGTTTTCAAGCATCAGATTAACGACATCGCCCCGGCCGATGCCGCGCCGGCTGAGCAGCTGCGCGAAGCGGTTCACGCCCTCGTTGAAAGCGCCGTAGCTGACGGTCTCTTCCTCGAAGCGCAACGCGATCCGGTCGCCTATTTTCTCGGCCTGATCCCGACAGACGTAGCCCATGGTGCGAAAGGCGCCCGCGCCGGCGTTCTTGAGCGAGCGCCGAATCGCGAGGAAGCGCGGCAGCCCGATCAGATCTTCGACCAGGGTGAGGGCGCGGCTTGGCAGATCCATTGGCGCCTTGGGTAGCAGGAGAGGTGCGGCTGATGGAAACCGATGCGTCGGGTCGAACGTCGGCGGCTGAATCGAGCCCCCGGTTGCGACGCTTTGAGCGCGGGCGACGATGCGCGGGGCGGTTGCTAGGGGAGCGGTCTGCATGGACTTCGACTTCGATTTTTTCGTGATTGGTGCTGGCTCCGGCGGCGTGCGCGCCAGTCGGCGGGCGGCGGCTGCCGGCGCACGGGTCGCCGTTGCCGAGGATAGCCGGCTCGGCGGGACCTGCGTCAATCTGGGTTGCATTCCGAAAAAGTTGCTCTCGTATGCCGCGCATTATGGCGAAGATTTCGTCGATGCGGCCGGATTTGGCTGGACCGTCGGCGAGCGGCGCTTTGACTGGCCGAGCCTGATCGCCAACAAGGATCGCGAAATCTCGCGCCTCAACGGTGTTTACGAGCGGCTCTTGCAAAGCAGTGGTGTCGAGTTGCTGCAGGGACGGGCCCGGCTCACGGGTCCGCACGAAGTCGAGGTCGGGGGCCGACGGTTCCGGGCTCGGCAGGTGCTGGTGGCGACGGGGAGTACGCCGCTGCGGCCGAGCATGCCGGGGGGCGAGCTGACGCTGGTTTCCGACGATGTCTTCCACCTTCCCCGTCAACCGGAGCGGGTGGTGATCGTCGGGGGCGGTTACATCGCCGTTGAATTCGCCTCGATTTTTCACGGGCTTGGATCGGAGGTCACGTTGGTGCACCGACGGCCGCGATTGTTGCGGGGGTTCGACCACGAGGTTGCCGACGTGCTGGCGGAAGAAATGGCGAAGAAGGGCATCGATTTTCGCTTGTCAGAAACCATCGAGCGGGTCGACCAGGCCGCACGGGGCCTGCGGGTAACGCTCCACAACGGCGACGTACTCGATGCTGATGCGGTGCTTTGCGCGGTCGGCCGTCGGCCCTGCAGCAGCGGTATGGGTCTTGAGGAGATTGGGGCCGAACTCGCCCCTGGTGGTGCCATCGTGGTCGATCGCTTCTCGCGCTCGAATCTCGATTGGTTGCACGCGATCGGCGACGTCACCGACCGGATCAACTTGACGCCTGTGGCGATCCACGAAGCGATGGCTTTGGTGCGCACGCTTTTCGAGGCCCAACCGACGCCCGTTGACCACGAAATGGTTCCTTCGGCGGTCTTTGGGCATCCCAACCTCGCGACGGTTGGCTGCACGGAAGAGTCGGCGCGCGAGCGTTTCGGCGACATCCGGATCTTCCGCTCCCGCTTTCGCCCGCTGCGGCATACCTTGAGTGGACGCGAGGAGACGATGCTTGTCAAGCTGGTGGTCGAGGCCAGCACCGATCGCGTCGTCGGGGTGCACGTCCTTGGGCCCGACGCCGGCGAACTGGTGCAGGGCTTCGCCGTCGCACTCAGGATGGGGGCCACCAAGGCCCAGTTCGACGCGACCATCGGCATCCATCCCACCGCGGCCGAGGAACTGGTCACGTTGCGCGACGCCGTGGGCTGAGAGAGTGAGCAAAAATCCCCAGCACGGGATGTAGCTGGTGCTGGAGGGTTGGGACCGGGGATGTCCCGGAGGCTGTTGATTTGACGAGATGAAGAAGTGGCGGTTCCATTCGCTGTCCCCCGAAGGGACGGTGATCGCCAAATCAGAAACGAAAGGAACCGCGATGAAG
>VFKT01000334.1 GCA_009885395.1 Deltaproteobacteria bacterium
GCCTCGGGCAGCATCGGCACAGCCCGGTCCGGGAAATAGACGCTGGTCGAACGCGAAGCAGCCTCGCGATCCAGCGCGCCACCCTCTTCGACATAATGCGAAACGTCGGCGATCGCGACCCAGACCCGCCAACCGCCCTCGGGACGCGACTCCAGACAAACGGCATCGTCATGGTCGCGCGCCGTGGCGGGGTCGATCGTGACGAAAAGCGCTTCGCGCAGATCGACACGCCCAACCAGATCGCCGGCCTCGGGTTCGCGCGCGACGCGCTTTGCTTCGCGCTCCGCCTCGGCGGCGATCGCCACCGGGATATTGAATTCCGAGGTGATCATCTCGGCTTGAGTATCGGGATCGTCGAGGCCGCCGAGGAAGCGTTCCACCCGTCCGCGCACACCGCGACGGGCCTCGGACCAGGAGGTGATGCGGGCAAGCACCCGGGCACCCTGCGCCGAAGGATCGAGCGTCAAGCCCGCCGCCTCGAGGCTCTGCTCCTCGCGCCACGCCTCTGCCGCGGGCTCGGCGGGTTCGTCCTCCGGGCTGTGCCGATGCTTCCGCCGGTGGATCCCGGGCGACTCGGCTTTCACAGCCTTGACGCTGACGATCTCGATCGGCGGCAGCCTTTCGTCATCGGGGAAAAGTGCCCACCGGGCCTCGCCTCCCCTGCGGTCTGTGCTGGCCTGAAGCACGCCGACGACAGTCTGATGCGAACGGGCGAGGATTTCGACAATCACACCTTTAGCCCGCAGATCGGAGCGACGCTGTGGGGCCAGCGCAACGCGCACCCGATCGCCGGGCCAGGCGCCGTTCTCGTCGCCATCGTCGATGCGGACATCGCCCTTCTGCCCGACAGGCTGGGTATCGAGTTCAACGAAAGAGTGGCCGCTGCGGGTTCGGCGCAGCGCACCTGTCAAACCCGCCGCGCTCGAGACCGCCCGACGACCCCGCGCCTTAGCGACGACCAGGTCCGGGTTTCGTGCCCGACCTCGTTGCTTCGGGGCTCCCGCAACCGTCTGCCCGGTCGATTGGTCGTCCGTCGTGAACACGGCCTCGGGACTCTCGGCACGCCCTCTCTCGGCCGCGCGAGCGAGAGCCCGGGCACTTTGCCCATCCGCGCCGCCGGGGCCGCTGCTCTCGGGACGGTGACGCCAACGCATGCGACCGACCCGCTCGATATCGCCGCGTCTCGCCAGATCGCGCAGCAGGCTTTCGATTTCGCGCTTGTCGTAGTGTTTCATGCCGAGGCGGTGCGCCAGGTCGATGAGGGTCAACGCTTGCGGTGCCTCGGCCTTGAGCCGCGCCGCGAGGGTCGCGGAACTCAGGAGATCGTCCCCACGCTGCCGGATTGCCACGCAGAAGGCATGGGCTGTGGCGAACGCCGCGTCAAGGGCTGTGGGCAGATCTCGCAGGCTTTCGCTGGAGGTTGCCTGGGGGCCAGGGCCGCGGGCGGGCCACGCTGTCGACGGCCTCGCGCGGGCAGCGCCAGCCGGACCACGCTGTCGACGGCCCTCGCGCGGGCAGCGCCAGCCGGGCCACGCTGTCGACGGTCTCGCGCGGGCAGCGCCAGCCGGGCCACGCTGTCGACGGCCCTCGCGCGGGCAGCGCTAGCCGGGCCACGCTGTCGACGGCCCTCGCGCTGGCAGCGCCAGCGCAGCCCACGCCGACATGCAGGAGCCAAAGCGGTGCAGAGGCGCACGGGGCGAGCGGGCGGAAGATTCGTCTCGAGTGCCGAGTCGGTATGGGCCGGTGCCCGGGACTTGCAGCCCAAGGCCATGCCGGGCCATGCTCGTCCTTATGCGTGAGTCCCTTTGCTTTCGCCGGTGGGTCTTGGCCCCCCTGCTCGGCCTTGTCGCGTGCTCGAACGTCTCCCCACCACCGAACGGCGAGAAGAGCGCCGAGTGGCGCACCTATGGCGGCAGCCTCGACCGCACCTTCTTCAACCCGGACGAAACACAGATCACGAAAGCAACCGCGCCGGCACTCGTCCCGCTCTGGCGCTTCACCACCGGCGGTATCGTTACCGCGCAACCGATGCTCGCCCGAGTCGATCTGCCAGGGACGCCAAACACAGAGATGGTCTTCATCTCGTCGTGGGACGGCCACCACTACGCGCTGCGCGCGAGCGACGGTTCATTGGTCTGGAGCTTCGCTTTCAAACCACACCCCGGCGCGTCCTATCCCGCCGTCTCGTCGGCCACGATCGAGGACATCGACGGCCGCCGTACCGTCTTCGTCAGCGGCGGCATGACGATGTACGCACTCGATGCCGCAACCGGCGAGGAAATCTGGGCCTTTGACGCCGGCACCGGCTGCACCACCTGCGATTCATCGGTCGAGCGCAACGAAGTCGAATCGTCTCCCGCTGTATTCGAGGGTGTGGTCTACTTCGGCATGGACGTCAACGATGGCCGTGGTAAAGGCGGATTTTTCGCCGTCGATGCCCGCCACGGCACGCTGCGTTGGTACTTCGACCTGGCAACCGTAACGGTATGCCATCCCGATGCGGGTGACGATGTCCGCCGGTTTGACGGCTACCACAGCGCCGCCGAGCTCGACTTGCCCCCAAATTTCTTTGCCAGCCGACGCGGTTGCAATTTCGATCGCACGCCGAACAGTTGCGGCAATATCTGGTCGTCGGCCGCAATCGACCCGAAGCGGGGATTGCTCTACACAGCATCGAGCAATTGCGATACCGACAACCGACCGAATACGCCGGAGCCCGCCCCACCCATGCCTCCCTACGACGAAGCCGTCTTTGCGCTCTCGATCGAAACCGGCGAGCCGGCGTGGCACTGGCGGGCTCGGGAAGTCGATAACGAAGACCTCGGTTACGGCGGCGTGCCCAACCTTTTCGAAATTGAGGTTGATGGGAAGAAGCGTGAAGTTCTCGGCATCGGCAACAAGGACGGCCGCTATATCACGCTCGATCGCGACGGTATCAACGAAATCACGGGTGTGATCGAACCCTATTGGGTCACCCAGACGGTTCCGGGTGGATCAATCGGCGGCATCCTGCAAAGTGCTGCCGTCGGCGAAGGCCGGGTGATGTTCACCACCGGTTTCGGCTTGGAACTGAACGACCCGCAGAAGCCGGCTGCAGTAGCCCTCGACGCAAGCACCGGCGCCATCCTCTGGGCGAGCCAGGACGCGCCGCCGAGCTACTCGCCAACCAGCGCAGTGCCGGGCGTCGCCTTCATGGGATCGGTCTACGGCACCCTCTTCGCCTACGATTCCGACACGGGTGTGGTCTTGAACCGACTCGCCGCGGGTGGGCCGCTTGGCTCGCCGGCGACGGTGGTCGGCGGCCGGGTCTACGTCGGCGCTGGTACCGGAGAGCGCGGCGGCAACCCGACGCGGGTTGCCTACCTGGTTTCATTGATCCCCAGTCCGGTCTCGGCCTTCTGTATCGCGGGCACCGAGGGTTGCCCCGAAGGCGGTTCGTGCGACGACGGCAATAGTTGCACGGACGATTCCCGGAGCGGCGACACCTGCAACAACACTCCACTACCAGAGGCCACAGAATGTGCGCTTGGCGATTTTCCCGGACATTGCCAAGGCGGCACTTGCATGCTTGATAGCGCGGTCTGCCCGAAGGTCAGTGATTGCACGCGCCCGGTGTCGGGTGCCAGCTCTTGCCGCTACCAACCCGAGCCCGACGGCACGTCGTGCAGCCAGAGCGGCCAGGCGGGGAGCTGCCTCGAGGGTAACTGCATCCCGGCCGGCTGAGACAAATGCGAGCTCTTCTCCTCGCGGCGCTCTTGGCACCGCTCTCGCTCAACACGGCCAGTGCTGGCGACCCGCTAACGGAGAAAATATCCGTCTCGGCACTCCTGGCACCGCTCTCGCTCAACACGGCGCTGCTTGGGGAAAAGCCGGAGATTTTTTGCGCTGGCATCGCGCCCGCGCAACGGCTCGCCTGTATTGAGCGGGTCAAGGCCGCCGCGACCGAGATCGTCGGCCAACCCGAGATTATCGAAATCGCACCTCTGCAGCGCGGCGCCGAAGACTGGCCGAACCGGAGCCGGATCGGCGCGGTCGAGCGTCTTGAAGTTTCTCTCCTGATGCGCCGCGCCGACCGCTCGCTGCCGAAGCGGGTCTCGCTGGTTCGCTTCGAACATCGAGGCCGCAAAGGCAAGGAGGTCTGCCTGTTTCCGTTGGCGCACGCGCAATGGTCAAACGAAGAACTGCCACAGCGCTACGCTGCCGCCCCTCGCGGGCTTTGCGGCACGAGAACTCTCGATTTCGCCACGCTGCTCGCCGAAGATTTGCAAGGTAAACCGGGCCCCAACGCCATCCGCTTCGTCTCCTGTGAAGAAGCCGAAATCTGGCGCCAGCGCGATGTCGCTGGCCTCGCGCGGGCGGGCACCTGGAACCCCGGCCATCCCTTTGCGAAGTTCTTCTTTCTCGATTCCTTCGCGTTCTGGCGGGGAGAGGGTCCACAGGCACGCACCGACTACGCCTGCGCCTTGCGAATTCCAGCCTTGCCGCTCAGGCGGATGCGCGAACTCTCGGCCTCGGGCGATGCCTGGTTCTCCGTCTACGACGAGGGCCGGCAAATCGAGTTGACCAGTGTGACACGCACCGGGCTTGAAGCCTTGCTCTCGCTGCCGCTTGAGATTCTGGACGATGTTTCGCCAGCAGGGGCAGCCTCGATGCAACTCAAACCGCGGCCCCGATCACGGCCCTGATCAGGCGCTAAAGGCTGGTGCGAAATGGGCCTGAACCCGGGCTTCCGGTTTCAGGCCCACCGCGCCAGACTAAAGGTTGTAGAGCTGCTTTGAATTTTCAGAGAGGATCTTGGCCTTCGTCCGATCCGAAAGATCGCCACGGTCGGCGATCTGCCGCACGGTATCGGGGAAGCCGCAATCCCAGTGGTAGTAGTCGGAAGCATAGATCAGGCGGTCGTCGCCACAGAGGTTGACGACTTCCGGGATCATCCGATCGCCAGGGTCGGGCGACACCCAGCAGCGCCCGTCAAGAAAATATTCACTCGGTTTGCGATCGATCAGCGGTGCCTGCTCAGGCATATGTTCCCAATGCTCGTCGAGACGATCGAGCCAAAACGGCAGCCAACCGCAACCGGATTCGAGAAAACAAACCTTGAGCTTCGGGAAGCGGTGCAACACCCCACCCACCGTGAAGCACGTGAGCGCGATCATATTGCCGACCGGGTGCGTGATCGCATGCACTTCGAGCCGGGTCGAGAAGCGATCGACGGCGATCGGGAACTGATCGGGCGCCTGCCCCCCGCCGTGCACACAAACCGCCACGCCAAGCTCTTCGGCCGTGCGCCAGACGATATCGAAACTTGGATGGTCGAGATTCTTTTCACGTACATGCTGGGTGGTGGCCATGCCGACCAATCCGAGTTCGGTGACGGCACGCCGGAGTTCGCGGGCAGCACGCTCGGGGTCGATCATCGGCAATTTGGCGATACCAACCGTGCGCCCGCCAGTGTGTTTATTGAACTCTGCTTTCGAGTTGTTCAGCGCCTGGCAAAGCGCCTCGGAGAAATCCGGGTCGAGCAGCGCCCATTCCTCGCCAGCGCCGCCCGGGAAGGTCACGCCGATATCGATCCCCTCCTCGTTCATGTCTTCGAGGCGCGCCTGCGGATCGTTCATACCCGGCCGCGAGGAGAAGGTATCACCCTTGCGTGCCAGGCCACCGCCCGGAATCGGCAGTCTTCCATAATGTGTCTTGACGCGATCCATATACTCGGCGACCTTCGGCTTGAACCGGTCTGGCACCGTATCGCGCCAATTCGCCGCCTCACCGCCATGCCCATCTGCATCGATTACGAAATATTTGTAACGTCCCATTTCTTCTCCCTTTCGTGACGAGCTCGCTCAACTGTCAGCGGCTACGTCAAAGACGCCGCGGGCGAGTTCGCCCCGCTCGAGATCCTCGATCGCCTGATTGATGTCGTCGAGCTGGTAGTGCCGCGTGATCAGCTCGTCGATCTTGAGTCGGCCTTTCAGGTAGAGATCGGCCAACATGGGGAAATCGCGCTGCGGACGCGCGCTGCCGTAGCGACAGCCCTGCACCGTACGGTCGAGCCGAAGCGCATTCACCAAGATTTCGGTTTTTGCGTCCAACCGGGGCACGCCAACGATGGTCAATGTGGCTCCCGGAGCCAGCACCGCGAAAGCCTGCTCGATCGCAGCCAGGCTGCCCACCGCCTCAAAGGAATGATCGACGCCGCGCCCGCCGGTGAGGTCACGGATGGCCTGCACCGGGTCGATCCCTGTCGAAACATCGAGAAGATCCGTCGCCCCGAAGCGCCGGGCCCAATCGAGCTTCTGCTGCACCAGGTCCACTACGATGATCCGCGAGGCCCCGGCCAGCACGCCACCCTGGATCACGTTCAGGCCAATGCCACCCGCACCGAAAACGGCCATGGCCTGGCCTGTCTCCACCTTGGCGCGATTCAGGACCGCGCCGACGCCGGTGACGATTCCACAACCGATGAGTGCGGCCTGCGGCATCGGCATGCCGCGCGGAATCGGCACGGCACAGGACGCCCGCACCAGAGTGCGTTCGGCAAAGGTGGACGCATTGGCAAAAGTGTAGGCCGGTTGACCGCGAAACGTGAAGGGCGTTTGCGGGCGTGGCGGTTCGTAGCAGAGCGTCGGCCGACCGATCGCGCAGGCCGGGCAGTAGCCGCAATGGGCGAGCGTCGAGATTACAATCGGGTCGCCCTCGCGAACGGTGCGTACGCCCGGACCCACGGCTTCGACGAAGCCCGCGCCTTCATGCCCAAGCACGGTCGGGAGCGGAGTGGGATAGGTGCCGTTGATCGCGCTCACATCCGAATGGCAAAGGCCGGCCGCTTGAATCGCGACCCGAACTTCGCCCTCGACGGGATCGCGCACCCCGACCTCTTCGACGGCGACCCGGCCGCCCCGTTCGTGAAAAACCGCAGCCTTCATGCGCTCGCCCAGCCAATCGCCTTGAGTTCGCTGTACGCCGTCATGGCAAAGCGTCCGCCGTCGCGGCCAATGCCGCTCTGCTTGAAGCCGCCAAATGGGGCATCGGGGTTGGGCGGACTGCCGTTGATCTGCACCGTGCCGGTGCGCAAGCGGCGGGCGACCCGCATGGCGCGGACCGCGTCACGCGACCAGACATAACCGTAAAGCCCGTAATCAGAATCGTTGGCGATCGCGATGGCATCCGCCTCGTCCGAGAAGGGAATGGCCGTCACCACCGGCCCGAAGATCTCCTCGCGTGCCACGGCCATCGAATTGGTCGCGTGCGTGAGCAGCGTCGGCTCGAAATAGAACCCTTGCGCGGGCGTCTCTGGACGACGTCCGCCGCAGGCCACTTTTGCCCCCTCTTCGACGCCGCGTCGAACCCACTCGGCAATGCGCTGCTCTTGAAGAGCCGAAATGACCGGTCCCACCACCACGCCGGGCGTACGCGGTTCGCCGATCGGCAAACGGGAGGCGGCCGCCGCCATGCGGGCGGTGAACGAATCATAGATCGACTGCTCGAGCAGAAGTCGCGTCGGTGCGATGCAGATCTGGCCGGAATGAAAGGTGAAGACACTGAGCGCCGAGCGTAACGCCCCCTCGAGATCGGCGTCGGCGAAAACAATACTGGCCGATTTCCCGCCCAATTCGAGCAGCGTACGCTTCATGCTTGCCGCAGCGACGCCCTGGATATGCCGCCCTACCGGAGTACTGCCGGTGAACGAAATCATATCCACACCCGGCGCCGCCACCAACGCCTCGCCAAGCTCGGGCGCCGGGCCAGAAACTAGATTGACAACACCGGGCGGCAGGATCTGGCCGACGATCCGGGCCAGTTCAGAGACCCCCATCGGATCCTGCGGCGGCGCCTTGATCACGACCGTGTTGCCGCAAGCCAGTGCCGGCGCGATCTTGCCGGCGCAATTGGTCATCGGAAAATTGTAGGGACTGATGCAGGCAACGACGCCCACCGGTTCGCGCACCGCCATGCCTGCCGCCAGCGTTGCCGCCGAACCCGCCACCGGTTCGCGCAGCAGCGGGGGCAAGCCCATGATGTCGGGCTCCGTCGCGAGTCGCGCATAGACCTCGAGACGATCCGCCACCTGCGCCACCTGCAAGCGTTCGGCGATCGTCGCCAGGGCCC
>VFKT01000120.1 GCA_009885395.1 Deltaproteobacteria bacterium
CCTCTCGCCGGCCAACGGCAAGCCGGTCATCGGGCCGTCTCAGGATATGGTGCTCGGGCTTTATTGGATGACGCGCGAGCGGCCCGGTGTGGCCGGGACCGGGCGGATATTCGCCAGCTTTGAAGAGGTCCGGGCGGCCTTCGATCAGGACCAGGTCCATATTCAGGCGAAGATCAAGGTCCGCGTGGATGGGCAGCTGGTTGAGACCACAACCGGACGAGTACTTGCCTACGAAGTCGCGCCTCCCGAAGTTCCCTTCGATGAAGTCAACCGGGTTCTGAAGAAGAAGGAACTCGGACGGATCATCGATGTGGCCTACCGGCGGGCGGGCGCCAAGGCGACGGTCATTTTTGCCGATAAATTGAAGGACGTCGGTTTCCAGTACGCAACCTATGCGGGAATCTCGATCGGCATCAAAGATATGCTGATTCCGGCCGAAAAGCAGAAATTCCTCAACGAGGCTTTCGCTCATGTCGCCGAGATCGGCGACCAATACGCCAAAGGATTGATCACCGACGGCGAGCGTTACAACAAGGTGGTTGATATCTGGGCCGAGACGACCGACAAGGTCGCCGATGCGATGCTGAAGGGCTTGCGCACGGAGACCTTCACCGGCGACGACGGCAAGGTCTACGAGACCGACAGTTTCAACCCGATTTTCATCATGGCCGATTCGGGTGCCCGGGGATCTGCCCAGCAGATGCGTCAGCTCGCCGGCATGCGCGGCTTGATGGCCAAGCCCAGCGGCGAGATCATCGAGACTCCGATCACTGCGAACTTCCGCGAGGGCCTCACGGTCCTGCAGTACTTTATCTCGACGCACGGTGCCCGGAAGGGCCTTGCGGATACCGCCTTGAAGACCGCCAATTCCGGCTATCTGACGCGGCGCCTTGTCGATGTCGCGCAGGATAGCGTCATTACTGAATTTGATTGCGAGACGCTCGAGGGCATCGAGATGGAACCGCTCCGTGAGGGCGGCGAAATCATCGAGAGCATCGGTGACCGGATTCTCGGGCGCGTTGCGCTCGAGGATATTGTCGATTCCTTCGACGCGCGGATTTTGGTCAAAGCCAACGAGGAACTCACCGAGGATCTGGTTCAGCAGGTCGAGGATGCGAACGTCGAGCATGTGAAGATCCGCTCGGTGTTGACCTGTCAGGCCAGACGAGGTGTTTGCTCAAAATGCTACGGGCGTGATCTTGCCCGGGGCACGATGGTCAACCGCGGTGAGGCGATTGGCGTCATCGCGGCCCAATCGATCGGCGAGCCCGGCACGCAGCTCACGATGCGCACCTTCCATATCGGTGGTGCGGCCAGCGCCCAGGTGGCGCAAGCCGAACTCGATGCCCGCAACGACGGCATCGTGCGCTTCCAGGGCCTGCAGACCGTCGAAACCGATGGCGGCTTCCTGGTCGTCATGGGACGCACCGGCAAGATCACCATCGTCGAGCCGGCCGGCGCAGACAACCGGGAGCGCGAGCGCGAGCGCTACCCCATTGTCGTCGGTGCAAAATTGAAGATTCGCGATGGCGAGGCCGTCAAGAGTGGCCAGCGCCTGGCCGAATGGGATCCGTTCACGGTGCCACTCCTCACCGATGTGGGTGGGATTGTGAAGTTCGGCGACCTCGAAGAGGGCAAGACCATCGAGGAGCGCATCAACGAGCGGACCGGAATGTCGACGACGATCGTCATCGACTACGGCAGTTCCAAGGATGATCTGGGCCGACAGTTCAGCCCCCGAATTTCCTTGAAGGGTGCGGGCAACAAAACGCTCAAGCGGCCCAGTGGTCTAGAGGCCCGGTACCAGCTTCCGGTCGGGATCAATTTGAGCGTGGCGGACGGTCAGGAGGTCAAAGCTGGTGACGTGCTGGCCAAGATGCCGCGCGAAACCACCAAGACCAAAGATATCACGGGCGGCCTGCCGCGTGTTGCCGAGCTTTTCGAGGCACGCAAACCCAAGGATGTCGCCGTGGTCAGCGAGATCGACGGCGTCGTGGCCTTCGGCAAGGAGACCAAGGGCAAGTTCAAGATCGAGGTGACGCCCGAAGTCGGCGAGATGCGCGAGTATCTGATCCAGAAGGGCAAGCACATCCGTGTGCATGCCGGCGACCGTGTCCTCGCTGGAGACGCGTTGATGGAAGGCTCGACCAACCCCCACGATGTGCTGGCGATCAAGGGCGACAAGGCGCTGGCGAAGTTCCTGGTCGACGAGATCCAGGAGATCTATCGTCTTCAGGGCGTCAAGATCAACGATAAGCATATCGAGGTGATCGTCCGTCAGATGCTGCGCCGGGTGCGCGTTGTAGAGGCGCACGATACGGAGTTCCTGGTGGGTGATAGCGTCGAGCGCTGGCGCTTCGAGGACGAGAACCAGCGGGTTGCCGAAAAGGGAGGCCGCCCAGCTGAAGCCGAGGCACTGCTGCTTGGCATCACCAAGGCCAGCCTCTCCACCGAGAGCTTCATTTCGGCCGCCTCCTTCCAGGAGACCACCAAGGTCCTCACCGAGGCGGCGATCCAGGGCAAGGTGGACCTTCTCGGCGGGCTCAAGGAGAACGTCATTATGGGCCGGCTCATTCCTGCTGGAACCGGTGGCAAACACCTCTTGCAGGTCGAGCCTGAGGTCCACGAACCTGCGGCTGATCTCTTCGAGGAAGATGAGACTGCGGCGGGGCAGGCCTTCGGCGGCTTCGATGTCGACGCCGACGTCGGCTGATCGAAGAGAATCTTCTTAACACTCCAACGATATAAGTTTTTTTCATACCGTTGAACCCTCGCAGGTTTCAACGTAACGAAGTAGAGAGCGGCCTCACCCCACTGGTCTTCGGACCGGGAGGCGGGTTACGCTTTCAGAGAGAATTTAGAGACCGGAACGGATGCCAACGATCAATCAGCTGGTGCGGCGTGGCCGCGTAACCCAGAAAGCCAAGGGGACGGCCCCGGCGCTCGTAAACTGCCCGCAACGACGCGGTGTGTGCACGCGCGTTTATACCTCGACGCCCAAGAAGCCGAACTCGGCGCTCCGGAAAGTCGCCCGCGTGCGGCTCACCAATGGCATCGAGGTGACGTCCTATATTCCCGGCGTTGGGCATAACCTGCAGGAGCATTCTGTCGTGCTCATTCGCGGTGGCCGGGTGAAGGATCTACCTGGGGTGCGCTACCACATCATTCGCGGCACCCTGGATACGGTCGGTGTGCACGAACGCCGCCGAGGGCGTTCAAAATACGGCGCCAAGAGGCCCAAGTAGGGCTCCGGCCGCTTTAACCGCCGCCTCCTTCACAGAGAATCGTTCTTGGCTGCGTTTTCGCGGCGGGTCGGCCTCGCTGTGAAGCTGGCCTCGTTCGTGGGGACGGGATCTGAAACTTTCGCTATCCGAAAAGCAGAACGAAAATGCCACGCAAAGGTGAAGTAAAAAAACGCGAAGTCCTTCCGGACCCGAAGTATCAAGACCGCTTGGTGACCAAGTTCATCAACAGTCTGATGCATGGGGGCAAGAAGAGCGTCGCCGAGTCCATCTTCTATCAGGCTCTCGATCTTGTCGCCGATCGCTCGGGTGACGATCCGGTCGTGATCTTCCGCAAGGCCATGGATGCGGCCCGCCCGGCCGTTGAGGTCCGTTCGCGTCGCGTCGGCGGCGCCACCTACCAGGTCCCTGTCGAAGTTCGTCAGCCGCGTCGACTGGCGCTGGCCATGCGCTGGCTCGTGCAGGCTGCCCGTGCACGCCAGGAAAAGTCGATGACAGAGCGGCTGGCGGGCGAATTCCTCGATGCTTCGGCTGGTCGCGGCACCGCCGTGCGCAAGCGCGAAGACACCCACCGTATGGCGGATGCCAACAACGCCTTTGCGCATTACCGCTGGTAATCGTTGAGCCCCGGAAACGACACTGATGGCACGCACCAAACCACTCGAGCGCATTCGCAATATCGGCATCATGGCCCACATCGATGCAGGTAAGACGACGACAACAGAGCGCGTACTCTTCTATACGGGCGTAAATTACAAAATCGGCGAAGTGCACGAAGGCACCGCGACGATGGACTGGATGGAGCAGGAGCAGGAGCGCGGGATCACGATCACCAGCGCCGCGACGACCTGTTTCTGGTCGGGCGAGTACGGCAACGGCCCCGAGCATCGCATCAACATCATCGACACGCCTGGCCACGTCGACTTCACCATCGAAGTCGAGCGCAGCTTACGTGTGCTCGATGGTGCGTGCTGTGTGTTTGATGCCGTCGCCGGCG
>VFKT01000331.1 GCA_009885395.1 Deltaproteobacteria bacterium
ACCACAGCAGCCCGTCGGCGTCGAGATATCCGACGTCCCCCATGCGGTGCCAGAGGCTGCCATCGCTGTCCTCAATCTTGGCCAGCCGCGTGGCCACCGGTCGGTTGTAGTATTCGCGCGTGGCCTGGGGGCCGCGTACGACGATCTCGCCGATCTCGCCGTCGGCAAGCACTTCGGCGTCGCTCCAGTGCGCGATCGGACCATCGTCGATTCGGATGATCCGCAGTTCAATCGAAGCAACCGGTGAGCCCACGCAGATCCCGGCTCCCCGGTCGGTGGCCGCCGCGGTGGTGCCGAGCACTTCGCGACTGGAGATGCAGGCCACCGGCAGGCATTCGGTTGCGCCGTAGGGGGTCAGGATCTGCGCGCCCTCGGGAAGCATGGCGAGAAAGCGGCGCATCACCTCGGCCGAAACCGGGGCACCGGCCGAGATCACCCGCTTCAGAGTAGGCAACCGGGTGCCGTGAATTGCTCCGTAGCGCCCCACCGTATCGAGCAGTGCCGGAGAGCCGAACATGTTGGTGACGCCGAAGTCTTCGACCGCCTCGGCGATGCGAAGAGGGTTCACGTCGCCCGGACGAGTGGGATCCATGTCGGGAATCACCGCCGCCATTCCAAAAGCCGGATCGAAAAGAGCGAACAGCGGGAAGGTTGGCAGGTCGATTTCTCCCGCCTCGATCACCGACAGAAGTCGAATGGCCTCCACCTGCGCGGCAAAATTTTCGTGGCGATAGACGACGCCTTTGGGAAGCCCGGTGCTGCCGCTCGTGAACAGGATGGCCGCCACTTCGTCCGGGCGCGTGTCGGCAACCGGCAGGGCCTCCTCGGCCAGCGGACCTCGTCGCAGTTGGGCAAGCGTGGCGCCGCCCCAGAACAGCCGTCTTCCGACCGTTACGTTCTTGCGAATGCTCGCGCGGCCCCACCCGAGCACAACCCTCGCGGCGTGGGCGGCGGTTACTCCGATGAAAGCCTCCGGCTCGGCCTCGGCCAGACAGGCCTTGAGACTGGGAAGACCAATGCCCGGATCGATCACCACCGGCACCGCACCCAGGCGAAAGATCGCCAGCGTGAGTGCGAAAAATTCCAGACTTGGGCGAACCATCAGCGCGGTACGTACGCCGCGACCAATGCCCATGGCCGCCAGACCGCGCGCGATCCGGTCGCTCTCCAGATCGAGCTGACGGTAGGTGAAATGCGTGTAGCGGGTCTTGCCGTCCCGATCCCGCCCGTCCGGATAGTAGACCGCTACCGCGTAGGGCCGCGCACGGGCTTGGTCGACCAGAAAGGATGCGACGTTCATCCGCGGTTCTCGCCTACAGCGGATGGGCTTCGAGGAAGCTTCGAATGATGGGAGGAATCTCGTCAGCCGCATCCTCGAGCACGTAGTGACCGGCGCCTGCGAAGCGGTGCACTTGGGCGTGGGGCCAGTGGCGCTCGAACACTTGGAGGACTTTCGGGCTGAAGACAAAATCCTTCATGCCCCAGAGCAAAAGCACGGGCGTCTTCGCGAACAAACCCAGCCCGGCTTCCACCTGACTGACGGTATCGTAGGCCGCGTCGCCGGGCTGCAAGGGGATGTCCTGGACGAAACGCAGGGTGGCGATTCGCTCGTCGTAGGTTCCGTAGGGCGCGCAGTAGGCGTCGCGAAGCGGCTTCGGCATACGCTTGGTGGTTGTCATCCAGGTCGCGCCACGCGCGAAGAGGTTGAAGCGCTGTACACACCAGGCGCCAAAACGGGTATTGCGCACCGACCACAGAGAAGCCGGCAGTCGCATCGAATCCGGAAGGTGGAAAGCCGCGGTATTCATCAGCACAAGACGCTTGACGCGCTCGGGATGGCGAACGGCGTAGGCCATACCGATCATTCCTCCCCAATCGTGGAGAACCAGGGTAAGCGTGTTGCCCGCGCCGGTCTTGTTCAGGAACTCTTCCAGATCGTCAACGCGCTGGCTGAGGGTGTAGCGGTAGTTCGCGTCGCCGGGTTTGTCGGAAAAGCCGCAGCCGATGTGGTCGGGAACCAGAATCCGGTAGCGACCCCGAAAAGCGAGGACGAGCCTTCGGTAGTAAATCGACCAGGTGGGATTGCCGTGCACCATCACGAGGGTCTCGCCGGAGCCTTCGTCAAGGTAGTGGTAGCCGTGGCCGCCGATCTCGGTGCGGTAGCCGTGAAAAGGATAGAGCGAGTGCGGGATCGACTCGCGTCCGGTCACCAGATGACCTCACCGACCATGCAGTTGATGCCGCTACCGATGCCGGCCAGCACCACGCGCTCTCCGGACTTGATGCGCCCCAGATCGGAGGCCATCGACAGCACGATCGGAACCGACGCAGGACCGATGTTGCCGAATTCGCTGACGATGAGCAGCGCCTTCTCAATATCGACGCCGAGGTTGCTGGCCAGTTGATAGGCGTGAACTTGGCTCACCTGATGCAGGCAGTAGTGGTCGACGTCAGCTTCGGTGAAGCCGAGCTCCTGCTGGGCCTTGGCCCAGGTTCGGCTTGAAAGTTCGATACCCGAGAGCAGCATCCCCTTGGTATCGGTCCAGCCGCGATCCACCTGCCCGAGGCAGAGACGGTTGTGCGCGGTGTCGGCCAGACTCACGGTGCCTTTGAAGCGGTGTCCGTCAGGCGTCAGGTCCGAGCGTCCGAGCAGCATCGCCACCGCGCCGGAGCCGGTCGTAAGCGAGGCAAACTCCTGACGGAAGGTCTTCATGTCGGTAGAAGGCTGCTGAAGGCGGGCAATGGTCGACTCGGTGAGAAAGCGGGCCGACTCGCCATCAACGATGAGGCCGTAGTCGATCTGCCCGCGCTCGATCATGTTGCCCACAATCTCCATGCCGTTGAAGAAGGCGAGGCAGGCATTGCCGATGTCCATGTTGCTGCAGGTGTCGGCCAACTTCAGGTTGGCGTGAACGAAGCAGGCCGTGGAAGGCTCAATGTAGTCGCGGCAAACCGAGGTATTGAGCAGCACACCGATCTTGCCGGGGTCGATGCCGGTCGCGTCGAGAACGGCCTGACCGGCCAGAGTTGCCGCATCGCTGGGCTCGAAGCCCTCGTCCCAAAAGCGGCGCTCTTTGATACCCGCCACGGCCTCGAGAAGGTCGTGCTGGACGCCCAGCCTCTGCATCGTCGGGGCCAGGCGCTGCTGGATTTCGGCCGATGTAATGCGGTGGGGTGCGTGCACGTGTCGCACGCTCACCATGGAAACGTTCTCGAAGTTCATGAAATTCTCTCGTGCTGGCGTGTTCACGCCGCAGAGTGTCGGCGACGGGCGGAACCGGCCTTTCGGCCCTGCCCTTCCTGACAGCCTTGACCCCTCGCCCGTCCTCAGGACCGGCACCCCGTAGGAAGCATGGCTTCCAACGAGAAGCGACCGCCGAGAAGCGACCCATGAGGCGTGCCCGGGCGTTGGCGGGCATAGCGCGCCTTCGTCGGCCCGGCATTCACCGAGCCCTCGTCGGCGGGAAAAGTGCGAAATCCAAGCCCAAAGGTCAGGTCCGAGGCCCAGAGCTGTTCGCGAGTGGAAGGTCGTTTGGTGGCGAGCCGGCGCCCGGACTTGCGCTGCAGCGCTTGCGCAGGCCGACGAGGCGCCGACGATACTCCAGTTGGAGCGGGAATCGCCTGGTCGCGTCGTGCGTCAGCGCGAGCGCGGCCTCGCAGTTCTCTTCCTTGGCGCAGGTGTCGAGCATCAAGGCGTGAAAACCCAGCGGCTGCCAGGCCGTCGAGGAGTAGCGCGCCGGGTCGATCTCCGTATAAGGGCGCGGGAACTTGCCGCCGTCAACGTCCGATAGGTGGCACGATTACAAATCGGGTTGATAGGCGCCATAAAGGCCCGATTGCGCGTCATCGGACGTTCGCGACCTCCTCCGCCTTGATTGCGGAGCTGGACGATGCAGGCAACTTCGGGCAAAAATAAGCGCCGTGCTGCGAAAAGTTCTTGCGCCCCGCGCGCCCCCGTGGGAGTGTGGGCTATGAACCGAAGCCTGAACGGCTGTTCGACAAGCCCGTACAAGGGCGTGGGAACTTGCCGCCGCCAACGTCCGATAGGTGGCCCTATTACAAATCGGGGGTTTGTGGCGCCTACGATACCAAAAAGAAGAAATCGACCATGATCGGAAAAATGACAAGTGCCGCTGTGGCGGCGATGATGCTGTGCGCGACGAGCGCGCACGCGCTAGGTAATTGCAGCGTCCAGATTGACCAGAAGACCGGCGTGCTCGTGGTCTCGGCGCGCGCAGTGACCGGCACGCTCCACTGGGGGAATTCCGAAGGCGCGGAGACCGAAACTTTCTTCAACGCCGGAACCTGCGTCATCGCTGGAAAGGCGACGAAGTGTCAGATCGCCGATCCGACGACACTGGCGGCGAAGACGCCGCCGTCAGGATGCACGCTCTACCTCGACGACGACGGCGCACCCTGTTCGGCATGGATCGCTGGATGTACGCCGGGCGACCGCAGTTCTGCCGTTTGCGTCCCGAATTCTTCGGCATCGCCGCGGTTTATAAACAATGGCGACGGCACAGTGAGCGACAAGAATACGTGCCTGATGTGGGAGCAGAAAACCGGCACCACCGGGACTTACAACAACTGCCCCGGTGGCCCGACCTGTGGTGCCGTGCACGACGTGAGCAACCTCTATAGATGGACCACCGGGTCGCCGTTCAACCCTGACGGGCCGGCGTTCTTCCGTTTCCTGGCCGAACTCAACGGTCGGTTCCCTTTCGCCGGCCACAGCGACTGGCGGCTGCCGACGCTTACGGAGCTGCGAAGCATCGTTGATCTGTCTGCGACCGGCTGCGGCTCAGGAAGCCCCTGCATCGACCCGGTTTTTGGCCCTACGCAGTTGGACGGCCACTGGTCGTCCTCGACGTACTACGACTTCCCGTACACCGCGTGGTTCGTGTTCTTCGGCGAAGGGTACCTGGGCGCGGCCAACAAGGCGGAACACTACTACGTCCGTGCTGTGCGCGACGGCTCTTGATCACTTGGTGATTGGGAATTTGGCCATTGGGGGTTCGGGGGCGTAGCCCCCGATGATCCCACGAAGAGGTAGCGCGATGCCTCGAACGGGAGTGTCAGAAATTCTGTGTGTGAGGCGGTTTTCTGAATTGGCTGTTGAGTGAAATTTCTATGGTCTTCAGGCCCCTGCCAGGCCGCCGGAGGCGCCCCGGTTGAGCCATGTACTCATGGTTCTACCTCCTTCATTTTGGACTGCCGTAAGCGGGCTGCGTGAAGCGATCTTCGTGCAGTATCGCGAACTGGTTCATGGCCACTTTCCAGGTGTTGGCTGGGCGGCCCCAGTCAGCCGTGATGTTGCGCAGCGCCAGCCACACCAGCTTGGTGGCCGCGTCGTCGCTGGGGAAGTGCCCGCGCGTCTTGATGATCTTGCGCAGCCTGGCGTTGACGCTCTCGATGGCGTTGGTGGTGTAGATCACTTTGCGCACCTCGGGCGGGAAGGCGAAGAACGGGATGACCCTGTTCCAAGCCCTGCGCCAGGCGGCGGCCACGGTGGGGAATTTGATGCCCCAAGGACCGCGCTCAAA
>VFKT01000165.1 GCA_009885395.1 Deltaproteobacteria bacterium
GGACAGCGAATGGAACCGCCACTTCTTCATCTCGTCAAATCAACAGCCTCCGGGACATCCCCCATCGGACCGGGCCCCGACAAAAGTTATTTAATACAAGTTAAAGTGGCAATCTTATCGCAGCGGTGGGCGCAACGCGGCGCTGAAAGTTCTAAGATTGCTCGGGGGACTTATGAATAAGATAAAGGCGGCAATATGCGCGATGATGTTTGCGGGGACGGCCGCGTCCGCGTCGACGGTTTCTCTCCCGGATGGAAAGGCGTGCGTGGCGTGGAAGACGAAGAAAACCATGTTTCTCGTCAAGAAGGTCGAGCCGGTGGGTGTGAACTGCGTGGTCAAGATCGCGATCCTCGATGAGGGCGCGGCCAGGCGCGTGAGGGTTCTGGTGCCCATCGCCGGCTTCGACAGCGGGGAGCCTGCTCGCGACAAGTCCGTGCTCGACATTCTTAAATCAAAGGTCCAGCCGGAGCTCGAGTTTCTCTCGCGGCCGTACGCCGCGGCCGAGTGGGAGGCTTTCCGGACGGGGAAAGCCGATGCCGTGGAGGGCGTTCTGAAAATCGGCGGGGAGGAGTTCCCCGTCAAAGCGACCGTCGCCTTCAAGGGGGACGGTCCCGCCTCGGAAGTCGCGGGTTATTTGATCACCACATTCACGGCTTTCCGCATTCAGCCGCCAACGGTCGCGGGCGGGGCGGTCGCCAAGGTTGAGGATTATTTGGAGCTGCACTACCGCGTGCCGCTCGCGGCTCTGACGCAATAGCCTTTGGCTTCTCCCGCGAGAAACGTGCTGTTTCTCTGCGCGCTGCCGGCGGCAATGGCCGCGGAATGCGGGACGCGCGCCGCCCTGCCGGTGAAAGGGCCCGAGCTTCGACCGGCTTTTCATGGCGAGGCCTGGCCTGCGGCTGATCGTCTCTTTCGCTCTGATCCGAGATGGCTGGGCGGCGACGGCGCCTCACGCCGTGGGGACGTGCGTTTAATTTTCGCCAGGAAGTTTAATTTCTCCGCGATGGAGAGCCCCGTGCCAACCGGTGACGCCTCCGGCCGGGCTCACGTCCAGGCCGTGCGCCCTTCAACGATCCCGCTGCCACAGACTGCAGGAGTCCCCGACTAGAAGCCGCTGACCGCCACGGGGTATGCGGTGTAGCCGTCAAGGCTACCGTTGCCGAGTTCACCAAACCCGTTGTGGCCCCAACACTTCGCGCCGCCGGCCGAGGTGAGTGCGCAGCTGTGATAACGGGCTGCTGAAACCACCGCGACGCCGCTCGTCAGCCCGATGACGTCAACCGGAGTTGATCTGTCGACGACCGTGCTGTCGCCGAGTCCACCAAATCCGTTGTAGCCCCAACACTTCGCACCGCCGGCCGAGGTGAGTGCGCAGCTGTGAGAATCGCCTGCTGAAACCGCCGCGACGCCGCTCGTCAGCCCGATGACGTCAACCGGAGTTGAGCTGTCGGCGAACGTGCCGTCGCCGAGCTGCCCGGCCGGGTTGTTGCCCCAGCACTTGACGCCGCCGGTCGAGGTGAGTGCGCAGCTGTAATATAAGCCCGCAGAAACGGCCGCGACACCGCTGGCGAGGTAGTTGACGTCCACCGGCGTTGAGCGGCTGAAGTTCGTGCCGTCGCCGAGTCCACCAAAATTGTTGTAGCCCCAACACTTCGCGCCGCCGGCCGAGGTGAGTGCGCAGCTGTGATAATCGCCTGCTGAAACCGCCGCGACGCCGCTCGTCAGCCCGGCGACGTCAACCGGAGTTGATCTGTCGACGAACGTGCCGTCGCCGAGCTGCCCGGCCCAGTTGGCGCCCCAGCATTTGACGCCGCCGGCCGAGGTGAGTGCGCAGCTGTGAGAATCGCCTGCTGAAACCGCCGCGACGCCGCTCGTCAGCCCGTAGACGTCAACC
>VFKT01000268.1 GCA_009885395.1 Deltaproteobacteria bacterium
ATCCACAGCCTCGACAACGAACGGGGTTGTTTTGCCTCGAACGGCTATTTCGCGCAGTTCTTCGGGATGAGCACGCGACAGATTTCCACGCACATCACGTCGCTCAAAACCAAGGGCTACATCACCATCACCATCGAGAACCACCACGAGCGGACGATCCACGTCACCGGGAAGTATGCCTACGCCAACCCGGAAAGCATGCGCCTGTTGAAGCGGCAGGTGAGCAGTCTCGCGGGGCACTTTTCTGTGGATAACCGCCAAGGGGGTAGGAAGAAAACTTCATGGGGGGTATGAAAGAATCCGCGTGGCCCCCACGAAGGAAACTTCACGCATAATAATACAGTTTAGTAATACATTCCATGCTTATCCGGTTAGCTCCCAGCGTGGTAAAGCGCATCGTAGGTCGTTGGCTCCGTCATCACACCGATGCCGAGCAGGCTCTGGAAGGCGTTGAAAGGGAAGAACCGCCGGTTGAAGCGGAACGTAAACTCGTTCAGATACGCCTGGAGGTGTTGCGGCGAAACCCCGTGGTGAACGCCATTTAACCAAGTCTTCAGGTTGCCGAAGACTAAGTGGATCAGCGGCAAGTGTTGCTCCGTGATCGCGGGATCACCGTGCTGCGCGACCTGTGTGAGCAGGTAGCCCTTCTCCGCGAGGCGGGCATAGCCCGACCAGTCGACGGTCGTGAGGTGCGTGCCGGGTTGCACCGCATCCCGCACGAAGCCTTCCAGTGATTTTGCCGAGCGGTCAGGAGCAACCTGGAGGCGCAGGCGACCGGCGTCGAGCCCACCCCGACGCGGGAGGGCCCTACTGAGATCTCGCTTCTCCTCGTTCGCTTGGCGCTGGCGCGCTTCGACCGCGCCCACGACCAGCGTCTTGTGAGGCTGTCCCCGGCCCTCGCCACGTGTCCGGCCCCCAACTCAAGTTTCGTCCACCTCGACCGGGAAGAGACCGCCGATACAGTCGCGATCCGGGCGCACCATCGCCCGCCGCAGTTTGTGCAAGATCTGGAAGGCTGTTTCGTAGCGCTTCAGGCCAAGTTACCGCTGGAACTGCACCGCACTCATGCCGGGCGTTTGGCTCGCCACGAGGTATGCGGCCCAAAACCAGACCGAGATCGGCGTGTGCGTCCGCTGCATGACCGTGTGGGTAGTAAGCGACGTATCGCGTTGGCACTGGCGACAACGCAGCACCACGGAAGAGCGATTCGGGAAGCGGAAGGGTTCGCCCTGCCACCCGCAGTGCTGGCAGGCAAAGCCCCCTGGCCAGCGGACCCGCTCCAAGTGCGCAGCACACGCCGTGTCATCCGGGAACAGCCGCATGAAGTCCGGGAGCGACGTCGGGAACGGAAGTGGGGGGTGCATGACCCCAAAACGGTCTCAGATTCATGTTTGGGAAGCAAACGGATAAGCATGGTTCGAACCATGTGACCGACCACTATCTCGCCGCCCTCGCCCGCCAGCATGGACTCGCACTGGCGACGTTCGATGAGCCGCTCAGCCGGGCTTTTCCCGATGAGCCGGCCTTGGTGGAATTGGTGCTCTAACTTACAGGCTCGCCGAAGGGGAATCCATCGAGCCACGGCTAGCCGGGGACGACGACGTAATCCTGCGGCTCGCTGTGCAGCTCCGCGCTCCACGCTGCACCGGAGACGGCGTTGATCTTTCCCGCGGCGATCTTCACCGCGCACGGATACCGCGCCGAGAAGCTGATCCAGAGCGCGTCGCTCTGACCCATGGGCATGACGACCCCGCCGCGCTGGAGCCAGGGGGCCGGAGCC